>NZ_JAJSYW010000103.1:0-23306 GCF_036815005.1 Streptomyces sp. IBSBF 2435
GGGTGGGTCAGCAGGGGCTCGGCGCTCAGGGGCCGGGCCCTCAGGGGCCGGGCACGGCCTACCCGGCGGGAACGTCCTCGTGGCAGCCGCCGGGCGGCGTACAGACCGGCGCGCAAAGCCCCGGCTCCGGCTCCGCGCCGGGTACGGGAGGACAGCCGAGCGGCCGGATGCAGAAGGTGCTGGCGATAGGCGGTGGCGTCCTCGTCCTGGTCCTCGCCGTGACGCTGACCTACGCCTTCACCCGCGCGAGCAACGACGACGACGCCTCGGCGAAGGGCAACCCCTCCGGCAGCGCCCCCTCGCAGGCCCCGGACCAGCAGCCCACCAGCGGCCCGGCCACCGTCACCGACCCCGCCGGGACCGGAGCGTCCGCCGCCGGCGGCGCGACGGGCTCCGACGCGCCCAGCGCCCCGTCCGGCGACTACACGGTGATCTTCCAGAACCGCACCCTCACCGTCCGGCCGCCCAACAGCCTGGACTCCGGCCCCGACGTGGACCTGGACCAGCCGAAGGTCGACCCGCAGCACACCCTCCAGAACGGCGACATCGAGTTCAGCTATGGCGACGACTACCTGACCTTCGACACCCCGGCCGGCAAGTCGCCGACCGACGAGCCCGCGGACTGCAAGGACGCCGCCGACTCCGCCCCGCTGCCGACCCAGATCGGGGCCCAGCAGCTGGTCGGCACGAACGCCCTGATCAAGGTCGGCGACCGGCTGTGCATGGTGACGTCGTCGGGCGACCTCGCCATGTGGACGATCACCGCGACCGAGCCGACTCGGAACTTCTACAAGACCCCCGTCTACACCGGCAGCCTCACCCTCTGGAAGGTCCCGGGCGCCGCTTCCTGACCGGCCCCGCACCGGGCGGGCCGGACAGCACCCCTGTGCCGTCCGCCCGCCCGGCTCCGGGCTCAGCGGTGGGTGCGCAGCAGCGTCCTGAACGTCCGCATCGCCACCGACAGGCTGGCCAGGTCGAATTCCTCCGCCCCCTGGATCTCCTCCAGGGTCGTCCGCGCCCGCCCGATCAGCCCGGCGTTCTGCTCCTCCCAGGCGTGATAGCGCTGCTCCGGGGTGGCCAGGTCGTCGCCGGCCGCCAGCACGTCGGCGGTCAGCGCCGCGTGCGCCGCGAAGAGGTCCTCGCGGATCGCGGCCCGGGCCATCGACTGCCAGCGGTCGGAGCGCGGCAGCAGGATGATCCGGTCCAGCAGCTGGGTGATCTGCAGCCGGTCGGCGAGGTCGAAGTAGATCTCGGCCACGTCCAGCGGCTCCTTGCCGCTGCGGTGGGCGACCTCCACGATGTCGAGGGCGGGGAAGGCCGAGGAGAATCCGGCGACCCGGGTGGCCAGCTGCTCGGGCACTCCGCTGCCGGTCATCTCCTCGTGCAGCGTCTCGTACCACTCCAGGTCGGCGCCCCGCAGCAGCTTCGGCAGCTGGGACCAGACCGTGGCGACGCCCTCGGCGAAGTCGTCGATGGTCTCGGCGATCTGCAGCGGTTGCAGCCGGTTGTTGAGCAGCCAGCGGGTGGCCCGCTCGACCAGCCGGCGCGAATGCAGCCGGATCCGGGTCTGCACGGTGGCGTCGACCGTGTTGTCCAGCGACTCGACCTCGTCCCAGATCCCGCTGAGCCCGAAGATCGCGCGCGCGGCGGTGTGCGCCCTGACGATCTCCTCCGTGGTGGCGCCGATCTCCTCCCTGAAGCGGTGCAGGAAGGTCGTGCCGCCGGTGTTGATCGTGTCGTTGACCAGCACGGTGGTGACGATCTCGCGGTGCAGCGCGTGGGCGTTGATCTGCGTGGCGAACCGCTCCCGCAGCGGCAGCGGGAAGTACGCGTGCAGCAGCCGCCGCAGATAGGCGTCGTCGGGCAGCCCGGTGTGGATCAGCTCCTCGGCCGTGGTGATCTTGGCGTAGGCGAGGATCACCGCCAACTCCGGCTGGCTCAGGCCCTGTCCCGCGCCGAGCCGTTCGCGGATCTGCCGGTCGGTGGGCAGGAATTCCAGCGCCCGGTCCAGATGCCCGTCGCGCACCAGGCGGCGGATGAAGCGCTGGTGCGCCGGGAGCAGGCTGTCGGACTGCGCCATGCTGTTGCCGAGCGCGACATTCTGCGCGTAGTTGTTGCGCAGCACCAGGTTGCCGACCTCGTGGGTCATCTCGGCCAGCAGGCTGTTGCGCTGCTTGACCGTCAGATCACCCTCGGCCACCACGCTGTTGAGCAGGATCTTGATGTTGACCTCGTGGTCGGAGGCGTCCACCCCCGCGCTGTTGTCGATCGCGTCGGTGTTGATCCGGCCGCCGGCGCCCTCGGGCCCGCCCGACCGGGCGAACTCGATCCGGCCCAGCTGGGTGAAGCCCAGGTTGCCGCCCTCGCCGACCACCTTGACCCGCAGGTCGGAGCCGTCGATGCGGATCGCGTCGTTGGCCTTGTCACCGACGTCCGCGTTGGACTCGGTGGAGGCCTTGACGTAGGTGCCGATGCCGCCGTTCCACAGCAGGTCGACCGGGGCCTGAAGGATGGCCTTCATCAGCTCGGCCGGGGTGATCTTGGCGGCGCCCGGCGCGATACCGAGGGCCGCGCGCACATGCGCGTTGACCGGGATCGACTTGGCCGTCCTGGGGTAGATCCCGCCGCCCTGCGAGATCAGCGAGGTGTCGTAGTCCGCCCAGCTGCTGCGCGGCAGCTCGAACAGCCGCCGCCGCTCGGCGTACGAGGTCGCCGCGTCCGGCTTGGGGTCGAGGAAGATGTGCCGGTGGTCGAAGGCGGCGATCAGCCGGATGTGCTCGGACAGCAGCATCCCGTTGCCGAACACGTCACCGGACATGTCGCCGATGCCGACGACCGTGAAGTCCTCTTCCTGGGTGTTGTGGCCCGTCTCCCGAAAGTGCCGCTTCACCGACTCCCAGGCGCCGGAGGAGGTGATGGCCATCTTCTTGTGGTCGTAGCCGACCGAGCCGCCGGAGGCGAAGGCGTCGCCGAGCCAGAAGCCGTAGGAGACGGCCACCTCATTGGCGATGTCGGAGAAGGACGCGGTGCCCTTGTCGGCCGCGACCACCAGATAGGTGTCGTCCCCGTCGTGCCTGACCACGTCGCGCGGCGGGACGACGTCGCCGGCCACCAGGTTGTCGGTGATGTCGAGCAGCCCGGAGATGAAGGTCTTGTAGCAGGCGATGCCCTCGGCGAGCCACGCGTCGCGGTCGGCGGCCGGGTCGGGCAGCCGCTTGCCGACGAAGCCGCCCTTGGCGCCGACCGGCACGATCACGGTGTTCTTCACCATCTGCGCCTTGACCAGGCCGAGCACTTCGGTGCGGAAGTCCTCGCGCCGGTCGGACCAGCGCAGACCGCCGCGGGCGACCTTGCCGAACCGCAGGTGCACGCCCTCCACCCGGGGCGAATACACCCAGATCTCGAACGCCGGCCGGGGCGCGGGCAGTTCGGGGATGGACTGCGGGTCGAACTTCATCGACAGGTACCGGTGCGGCTGCCCGTCCTCGGCGCGCTGAAAGTAGTTGGTGCGCAAGGTGGCCTTGATCAGGCTGAGGAAGGACCGCAGGATACGGTCCTCGTCCAGGCTGGCGACCTGGTCGAGCGCGCCGTCCAGCTCCTCCAGGATACCGTCGGTCAGCTCGCTGCCGGCCCGCTGGTGGTCGGGCGAGAGGCGGGCCTGGAAGAGGTTGACCAGCAGCCGGGTGGTGTGGACGTTGGTCTTGAGGGTGTCCTCCATGTAGTCCTGGCTGAAGGTGGACCCGGCCTGCCGCAGGTATTTGGCGTACGCGCGCAGCACCATCGCCTGCCGCCAGTCGAGGCCGGCCCGCAGCACCAGGGAGTTGAAGCCGTCGTTCTCCGCCCGGTCGGTCCAGGTGGCGGCGAAGGCCTCCTGGAAACGCTCCCGCGCGTCGTCGCCGAGGTCGCCCAGCGCCGGGTCGAGCCGCAGCCCGAAGTCGTAGACCCAGACCCGTGACTGGTCGGAGCAGTGCAGCTCGTAGGGCCGTTCGTCCACCACCTCGACGCCCAGCCGCTGCAGCACGGGCAGCACCGCGGACAGCGAGACCGGCGCCCCGGTGCGGTAGATCTTGAACCGCCGCTCGGCGGGCGCGGCCCCGACCGGCTCGTACAGGCTGAGGGTGAAGTCGTCCTCGCCCAGCTCCTCGAAGTGCTGGAGGTCGGCGACCGCCACCCGGGGCGGGAAGTCCGCGCGGTAGCCGTCGGGGAAGGCCTGCCCATAGCGGCGGACCAGCTCGGCAGCGCGCTCCTCGCCGCATTCGGCGGTCAGCGCCTCGGCGAAACCGTCGGCCCAGGAGCGGGTGGCGTCCGACAGCCGGCTCTCGATGCGCTCGACATCGGCGTCGGTCAGCTCGCGCAGCGAGGCCCCCGGGTCGATCCGGATCACGAAGTGCAGCCTGGACAGCACCGATTCGGTGTTCCACGCAGTGAAGTCGACGCTGTGGCCGCCCAGTTCCTCCTGGAGGATGTTGGTCAGCCGCAGCCTTACCGCGGTGGTGAAGCGGTCCCGCGGCAGATACACCAGGGCGGAGAAGTAGCGGCCGTACTCGTCCTGCCGCAGGAAGAGCCGCAGTTTGCGGCGCTCCTGGAGGTAGAGCACGCTGGTGACGATGGACCGCAGCTCGTCGGCGGGGGTCTGGAACAGCTCGTCGCGCGGGTAGGTCTCCAGGATCTGCAGCAGGTCGCGCCCGTCGTGGCTGTCGGCGGAGAATCCGGCGCCCTCCAGCACCTCTTCGACCTTGCGGCGGACCACCGGCACCCGGCGCACCGACTCGGTGTAGGCGGCGGACGAGAACAGCCCGAGGAAGCGGCGCTCCCCGATCACATTGCCGTCGGCGTCGAATTTCTTCACCCCGACGTAGTCCAGATACGACGGCCGGTGCACGGTGGAGCGGCTGTTGGCCTTGGTCAGGATGAGCAGCTTGTGCTCCCTGGCCTTGGCGCGGGCGTCGGCCGGCAGCCGGCTGAACGACGGGGAGTTCGGGTGCCCCGGGTGGGTGCTGTCGCTGAGCGGGTGCTGCGGGTCGGAGCGCAGGATGCCGAGCCCGGTGCCGGGGACGGCGGCCAGCACGTCCTCAGAACCGCCGTCCTCCGCGGTCCCGGTGGTCAGCTCGTACTCGCGGTAGCCGAGGTAGGTGAAGTGGTCGCCGTCGAGCCAGCGCAGCAGTTCGAGGGCCTCACCGGTCTCCTGCGCGGGCAGCGGCGGCGGGTCGGCGGCCAGCTCGTCGGCGATGGACTGCGCGGCCTGCCGCATCTTCGCCCAGTCCTCGACGGACTCCCGTACGTCGGACAGCACCCGGCGCAGGTCGGCGGTGATCTCCTTGAGGTCGCCCCGGTCGGTCTCCCGGTCGATCTCGACATGGATCCAGGACTCGACCAGCACGTCGTGCGGCGGCGTCCCGTCGCCGACCTCGGGGGCGGTGGCCATCACTTCCAGCAGCTTGCCCGTGAGGTCCCGGCGGACGGTGAACTGCGGGTGGACCACGACGTGGATCGCCCGGTTGGCCTGGGTGAGCGCGTTGGTCACGGAGTCCACGAGGAAGGGCATGTCGTCGGTGACCACCTCGACGACGGTGTGGCTGCACTGCCAGCCGTTCTCCTCCACGCTCGGGGTGTGCACCCGGACGTTCGCACTGCCCTGCGGGCGTACCTCGGCGAGCCGGTAGTGGGACAGCGCGGCACCGAAGATGTCGTCCGGATCACGGTCGACCACGTCTTCCGGCGCGCTGTGCAGGTAGTACCGCTGGAGAAACGCGGTCATCGCCGCTGGGTCGAGGCCCTGGCCGGGCTGTTTCCCCTTCTGGCTGTTCTCACCGACCCGCGCTGCCTGTTCCAGCCGCTCGGCCTTGGTTTCGTCCAGCTTGGTCTGCATGTCCTCTGACTCCTGTCGCGCGCCATTGCGTGACGTCGGTGGATGGCACGACGTACCGCGACGCGGGGTTTCCGCTACGGGACGACGCTATGCCGGAAAAGGGGTTCGCCGCGCCCGTCGGCACGGAGCAGCCCCGGGAGAACGGATCAACGTTGATCACGACGCCCAGGCTATCGCCCTGTCCGGGGGGGCTGTCAGGAGACGTCTTCGTACAAATGCACCAGACGTCTTTGGCCCGAATGGACAGAAACCGGCCGGGACATTCGTCTGAAAGGTGCCGGTGGTCCGTCAGGAAGCTATTCGCTCGGCCAGTTCGACGGCCTCGGCGAGGCTGTCCGCCACCGGCACGCCCGCGGTCTCCAAGGTTGCCCTGGAGTGCGAGCCGCCGGTGTAGAGCACGGCATGGGCGCCGACGTGCGCGGCGGCGACCGCATCGTCCAGCGCGTCGCCGATCACCACGGTCCGGCGCGGATCGACGGGGCCGAGCGACTCCAGATGACGGACCATCTGGGCGGCCTTGCCCTCGGTCGCCTTCCCCCTGCGGCCGTCGACACGCAGGAAGTGCTCGGTGATGCCGTGCGCAGCCACGATCGGCACCAGCTGCTCGTGCGGGGCGAGCGAGCACAGCGACTGGGTCAGCCCCGCGGCCCGGCGGGCGGCCAGCAGTTCGGCGGCGCCCTCGGCCAGCCCGCAGGTCTCGGCCAGCGTCCAGTAATACCGGTGGAAGGTCGCGTCCATGACCTCCCACTCGGCGTCCGACGGCAGCCGCCCGATCAGCCGCTCGTAGAACAGGGGCACGGGCACGCAGTACAGCTCGCGGTAGCGGTCGATGGTGATCGGGGGCAGGCCGAGTTCGGTGAAGGAGGCGTTCGTCGCCTCGATCACTGCGTCGATGTCGTGGAAAAGAGTGCCGTTCCAGTCCCACACGAGATGCGTGCTCATGGAAAGAACCGTACTCGCGTGGGGCGTCGGGACGGTGTGCGGCCTGTGGACAACTCGGGTCCCGGTCCGACTGTACGGCGATCGGCGGATCGGTCGATCAGCCGATCAGATTGGGGATCTCCTGGGTGGCGTACCAGAGCAGCTCGTGGTCCTCGGCGCCGTCCACCGTGAACTGGGCGTCGTCGTCACCGGCGTCCGCCGCCCCCAGCGCGTCGGCCGCGGCCGCCACGTCGCGCTCGGCGTCGTCCGCGTCCAGGTGGACCGCCGCGGCATCGGCCAGCGGCACCCGTTGCGAGAGCCTGACCTCGCCCAACGCGGCCGGATCCAGAGCGCGGTCCGGGTCGAAGCGGACCGCGGCGTCGGGGACGTCGACCGCGATGACCGTGCGGCGGCGTGGCACATCCGGGTGAATCGCGAGCAGCCGCAGCGACGCCTGGGCGGCCCGGGTCAGCGCCGCGTACTCCAGTTCCTCTATGTCGTCCGAGACGTACCACTCACGCAGGCTGGGCGTCACAGCGAAGGCGTCGAGCGGCACAGGCCCCGCGTCGCCTGCCTTGTAGGCCTCGGCCAGCCCCGCCAGGGTTGTCGGAATATAGACGCGCATGGCGTGAAGCATACGTGCGCAACCACGCTGATAGGTGAATTCTGCGGCGCCTTCGAACAGCGCACGCCGGGTTTGCCTGGTGCCGGCGGCCACCCCTAGAACCGGACTACCAGTCAGTAACAATCTTGGGGAGCCCGCCATGCAGCCACCGCAGCCACCCGTCGCGCCCGCGTCAGGAGCCGCCCCCGACCCGCGGCGGCGCGTACCCAGGCGCGTACCGTCGTCGCCCGTGTCCGCGCCGCCGCGCAGGCCCGGAGGCGCGGGGGCGGCGCCGCCCGGCCGCCGGGACATCCGCCGCCCCGCGGGACGGCCGCAGCCGGGCCGTGCGCCGGCCGGAGTTCTCAGGCCGATGCCGGCGCACGACTGGTTCGCCGGCCGGCTGCTCGACGTCCTGACCGGGCGGCAGCCGCTGACGATGCTGGCCGGCAAGGTCAGGGACGAGGCGTATCAGCAACTGTGGGAGCTGCACGCGCAGCGGGCCGACTGGCGCCCGCGCGGCAACCGCGGGCGTACCCCTTTCGTGTACCGCTGCCGCGTCTGCGCGATCGATGTGTCGGCGCTCGAAGTGTGCGCCGTGGTCTGCCTGGGCCAGGACGTCTTCCGCGCGCTGGCCTTCCGCCTGGAGTCCGGCGGCCCGCGGGCGACGTCCGGCTACGGCCCCGGTCACTGGCACTGCACCGCGGTCGAGGCCCGATGACCTCCGGCAGGACGACCGCCGACCCCGCGGCGATACGCCGCGGGCGCCGCGCACCGCACCATGACGCGGCCGGGGGCCGGACCGTCTCCGGTCCGGCCCCCGGCCGGTGCTCGCATCCGCGCAGGCGGCGCGCAGGGCCTACTTCTTGCGGCGGCGTCCGCCCTTGGCAGCCTTGCGCCGCTCGGCGCGGGTCTGGCCGACCTCGTCGTCCTCGGCGGCGGCGTCCGCCGGGGCGCCCTCGAAGTCGCCCTCGACGACGCCGCCCTCGCCGTCCACCGACGGCGCGGAGAAGTGCAGCCGGTCGGCCCGCTTGGGGGCTTCCAGGCCCTTGGCACGGATCTCCGGGCGGTCCTTGGCCAGCGACGGCACCGCGTCCTGGACATCGGCGTCGGCGGTCACCGGCACCTCCTCGACCTGCTGCTCGACCTGGACCTCCAGGTTGAACAGATAGCCGACGGACTCCTCCTTGATGCCGTCCATCATGGCCGTGAACATGTCGAAGCCCTCGCGCTGGTACTCCACCAGCGGGTCGCGCTGCGCCATGGCGCGCAGCCCAATGCCCTCCTGGAGGTAGTCCATCTCGTAGAGGTGCTCACGCCACTTGCGGTCCAGCACCGACAGCACCACGCGACGCTCCAGCTCGCGCATGATGTCCTCGGTGAGCTGCTTCTCGCGCTCCGCGTACTGCTCGTGGATGTCGTCCTTGACGGCCTCCGCGATGAATTCGGCGGTGATACCGGCGCGGTCGCCCGCCTCCTCCTCCAGCTCCTCGACGGTCGCCTTGGCCGGGTAGAGCTGCTTGAACGCGCCCCACAGCCGGTCCAGGTCCCAGTCCTCGGCGAAGCCCTCACGGGTCTCCGCGTCGATGTACGCGTCGATGGTGTCGTCCATGAAGTGCTGCACCTGCTCGTGCAGGTCCTCGCCCTCCAGGACGCGGCGGCGCTCGCCGTAGATGACCTCGCGCTGCCGGTTGAGCACCTCGTCGTACTTGAGGACGTTCTTGCGGATCTCGAAGTTCTGCTGCTCGACCTGCGACTGGGCCGAGGCGATGGCGCGGGTGACCATCTTGTTCTCGATCGGCACGTCGTCCGGCACATTGGCCATGGACATCACGCGCTCGACCATCTGCGCCTTGAACAGCCGCATCAGGTCGTCGCCGAGGGAGAGGTAGAAGCGGGACTCGCCGGGGTCGCCCTGCCTGCCGGAACGGCCGCGCAGCTGGTTGTCGATCCGGCGCGACTCGTGCCGCTCGGTGCCCAGCACGTACAGGCCGCCGAGATCCACGACCTCCTCGTGCTCGGCCTTGACCGCCTCCTCGGCGCGCTCCAGCGCCTCGGG
Organism: Streptomyces sp. IBSBF 2435; assembly: GCF_036815005.1. Taxonomy (NCBI): domain Bacteria; kingdom Bacillati; phylum Actinomycetota; class Actinomycetes; order Kitasatosporales; family Streptomycetaceae; genus Streptomyces; species Streptomyces sp. IBSBF 2435. Next base: position 9,451 of record NZ_JAJSYW010000103.1, read on the forward strand.
AAGGGCCGCGGCCCACTCCTCGACGTGCTCCAGCGGGTCCAGGCCGCGCTGCCGCAGCTCCGCCTCCGCGAGGTCGTCGGGATTCCCGCCGAGCTTGATGTCCGTACCGCGGCCGGCCATGTTCGTGGCCACGGTGACCGCGCCCTTGCGCCCGGCCTGGGCGACGATCGACGCCTCACGGTCGTGCTGCTTGGCGTTCAGCACCTCGTGCGGGACACCGCGCTTGGACAGCTGCGCCGACAGGTACTCGGACTTCTCCACCGAGACCGTGCCGACCAGCACCGGCTGGCCCTTCTCGTGCTTCTCGACGATGTCCTCGACCACGGCCGCGAACTTCGCCTCTTCCGTGCGGTAGATCAGGTCCGGCTTGTCCATCCGGGCCAGCGGCCGGTTGGTCGGGATCGGCACGACGCCGAGCTTGTAGATCTGGTGGAATTCGGCGGCCTCGGTCATGGCCGTACCGGTCATGCCCGACAGCTTGTCGTACAGGCGGAAGAAGTTCTGCAGGGTGATCGTGGCGAGCGTCTGGTTCTCGTCCTTGATGTCCACCCCTTCCTTCGCCTCGATCGCCTGGTGCATGCCCTCGTTGTAGCGGCGGCCGGCGAGGATACGGCCGGTGTGCTCGTCGACGATCATGACTTCGCCGTCCATGACGACGTAGTCCTTGTCGTTCTTGTACAGCTCCTTGGCCTTGATGGCGTTGTTCAGATAACCGACGAGCGGGGTGTTGACCGACTCGTACAGGTTGTCGATGCCCAGCCAGTCCTCGACCTTGCCGACGCCGGACTCGTGAATGGCGACGGTGCGCTTCTTCTCGTCCACGTCGTAGTCGCCGGTCTCCTCCTTGCCGAGGCTGCCCGCCTCGCCGCGGTTGAGCCGGCGCACCAGCCGCGCGAAGTCGCTGTACCACTTGGTGGCCTGGTCGGCGGGCCCGGAGATGATCAGCGGCGTACGCGCCTCGTCCACCAGGATCGAGTCGACCTCGTCGACGATCGCGAAGTTGTGGCCGCGCTGTACCAGTTCGTCCTTCGACCACGCCATGTTGTCGCGGAGATAGTCGAAGCCGAACTCGTTGTTGGTGCCGTATGTGATGTCGCACGCGTACATCGCGCGGCGCTCGGCGGGCGACATGTTCGCCAGGATGCAGCCGACTTCGAGGCCGAGGAATTTGTGCACCCGGCCCATCCACTCCGAGTCGCGCTCGGCGAGGTAGTCGTTGACGGTGATCAGGTGCACGCCCTTGCCGGACAGCGCGTTGAGATACGCCGGCAGCGTGCCGACCAGCGTCTTGCCCTCACCGGTGCGCATCTCGGCGACGTAGCCCAGGTGCAGGGCGGCGCCGCCCATCAGCTGGACGTCGTAGTGCCGCTGGCCCAGGACCCGCCTGGCCGCCTCGCGGACCGTGGCGAACGCCTCGGGCAGCAGGTCGTCAAGGGTCTCGCCGTTCTCGTACCGCTCTTTGTACTCGTCGGTCAGCGCCCGCAGCTCGGCATCGGAAAGGTTCTCGAAGTCCTCTTCGATGGAATTGACCTGGTCCGCGATGCGGTGCAGTTTGCGCAGGATCTTGCCTTCGCCTGCACGCATGAGCTTGTTGATGACGGACACGTAGGCTGGCTCCTTGCCGGTCGGGCCTGGCGCGGTTGCCGCGCGGGGCACAGCGGGGTTTTCTGTCGGCCTCGGCCCTGCTGCAACGGCCATCGTAAGCGAGGAGACCAGCGGGCCGGGAGGCCCGGCGACGGCAAAACGGTTTTCCAGGGTCCCGCGGGCTCCGCAATACTCGGCCGCAGGTCGTTTGTCCCCGTCCGAGCCCGTCGCGGAAGGTACGCCGAGCCATGGAGCCCACCACCCTGACCACCGGGCGCCTGCTGCTGCGTCCGCTGGAGTCGTCCGACGTCGACGCCGTGCTGGCCGCGTGCCAGGACCCCGAGATCCCGCGCTGGACGACCGTCCCCTCGCCCTACACCCGCGCACACGCGGTGGATTTCGTCGAACAGGTCAGCCCGCGCGGCTGGCGCGACGACACCTCCTACAACTTCGGCGTCTTCACCCGGGAGAGCGGCACCCTGGTCAGCTCGATGGGGCTGGTCAGGCTGGCGCAGCTGGCCGCACCGGGCCGGCAGGCTGAGCTGGGCTACTGGACGGCGAAGGAGCAGCGCGGCAGGGGCTACACCGCCGAGGCGGGCCGCGCGGTGTGCGACTGGGCCTTCCGGTCGCTGGGCGTGGAGCGCCTCGAATGGGTCGCGGAGGCCGGCAACGTCGGCTCCCGGGCGGTGGCACTCAGCATCGGCTTCGTCATGGAGGGCACCGTACGGGCGAAGATCGTGCAGGACGGGACCCGGCGCGACGCCTGGAGCGGGGCCCTGCTGCCCTCGGACTGGGGGCGGGAATCGGCGACCGCGTATCTGCCGTACGACGCAGGGCAGCCGTCGGCGTGATCCCCCGATACCAGCGGTTTTCGCAGGTCAGCACCGATTGTCAGTAGGGCGTCCTAGGCTTGCGGCCATGACAGCGCTGCCGCCGCACCAGCTCACCCTGTCCGCCGACGAGGCCCGCAGGATCGCCCTGCGCGCCCAGGGATTCCTCGGCGCTCCCGACCGGCGGGCCGGCACCCGCGGGGTGCTGCGTTCGCTGGGCGCGGTGCAGCTCGACACGATCTCGGTGCTGGCCCGCTCGCACGAGCTGATCCCGTACGCGCGGCTGGGCGCGGTCGGCCGGGAGGCGGTGGAGCGGGCGTACTGGTCGGACGACCACGCTTTCGAGTACTGGTCGCACGCCGCGTGCATCCTGCCGATCGAGGAGTGGCCGCACTTCGCCTTCCGGCGCCGGGCCCGGCGGGCGCGCGGCCACCGCTGGCACGTGCTGGCCGACGCCGAGCGGTCGTGCGCCGCGGTCCTGGACCGGCTGCGGGCCGACGGGCCGCTGACGTCCACCGAACTGGGCGGCGCGAAGAACGGCGGGCCGTGGTGGGACTGGTCCGAGACAAAGATCGCCGTCGAGTGGCTGCTGGACACCGGCGAGGTGGTCTGCACCCGGCGGCGCGGCTGGAAGCGGATCTACGACCTGGCGGAGCGCGCCGTCCCGGACACTCTGCTGCACGACGACATCGACGACGCCGAGTGCATGCGGCGGCTGGTCACCCAAGCCGGCGCCGCGATGGGGGTGGCCACCCGCGCCGACCTCGCCGACTACCACCGGCTCAGGGGCGAGCAGGTCTCCGCGGTGATCGCCGACACCGGTCTGGTGCCGGTCGAGGTCGAGGGCTGGGGCAAGCCGGCCTGGGCCGATCCGGCGGCGCTGGCGAGCGAGCCGCGCGGCCGGCACCGCACGACGCTGCTGTCGCCCTTCGACTCACTGGTCTGGGACCGGCCGCGCACCGAGCGGATCTTCGGCTTCACCCACCGCCTGGAGGCCTACACCCCCAAGCCGAAGCGGATCCACGGCTATTTCGCGATGCCGCTGCTCGCGGGCGGCCGGCTGGTCGGCCGGGTGGATCCGGCCCGGGAGGGCAAGACCCTGATCGCCCGGCAGGTGACACTGGACGGCCCGAAGGCGGTGCAGCCCGCCGCCGACGCCATCTCCGAGGCGGCCGGCTGGGTGGGCTGCGTGGAGGCCCGGGTGGAGCGGGTGCTGCCGGAGACCCTGCGCGAGCCGCTGGTCACCGCGGTCAAGCGCGGCCACGACCGCCGCTGACCGCCCGGGCGCCGCGTGCGCCGCCGGCGGCGGCACCGGGTCAGCGGATCTCCAGGATCTTCTCGCGCATCGCGTAGACCACGGCCTCCATCCTGGAGTGCAGCTGCAGCTTCTCCAGGATGTTGCGCACATGGTTCTTCACGGTGTTCTCGCTGATGAACAGCTGTTTGGCGATGTCCCGGTTGTTCAGCCCGGTGGCCACCAGCTTGAGCACCTCCAGCTCCCGGTCGGTGAGTTTGGGCGCAGGCAGCAGCCGCCGCTCGTCGGTGCGCTGGATCATCGACTTGAACTCGGTCAGCAGCTTGGACGCCATCGAGGGGCTGATCTGCGACTGCCCGTCCGCGACCGCGCGGATCGCGGTGGCCACCTCGTCGGTGGAGATCTCCTTGAGCAGATAACCGGTCGCCCCGGCCTTGATCGCCTCGTAGAGGTCGGCTTCCTCGTCGCTTATGGTCAGCATGATGATCTTGGCGCTGGGGGCCACCTCCTTGATGGAGGTGCACGCCTCGATGCCACCGCGGCGCGGCATCCGTACGTCCATCAGCACGATGTCGGGCAGCAGGTCAGCCGCCTTGTCCACCGCTTCCGCCCCGTCGCCAGCCTCGCCGACGACCTGGATGTCCTCCTCCTGCGCGAGCACGATCTCCAGGCCCCGCCGGAACAGCGCGTGGTCGTCGACCACCAGTACCCGGATCGGTTCGACCGGGGCCGGCCCGGCCGATACGTCCGAGCGCGAATAGGGGCTGGGACCGCTCCCGCCGGCTGCCCGGTGCGCAAAATCCGGCATCAGATCCTCCCCCTCAGACCAGAGTTCACCACTGCTGGTCCAGCATTTCACGTCCTGGCGTGCTGGTGCCCCCAGGAGAACCCGGGGGCACCACGCACAGCCGCCCTGTCGTCCGGCGGCCCGGCTCAGCGGCGCAGCAGCCCGCCAGCTCCGGCCGGGGCCTCGGTGCCCGCCTCGTCCGCGTTGATGTGGATCACGCCGTAGTCGTAGCCGTGCCGGCGGTAGACCACGCTCGGCTGCTTGGTGTCGGCGTCGATGAAGAGGTAGAAGTCGTGCCCGACCAGCTCCATCTCGTAGAGCGCCTGGTCCAGCGCCATCGGCGCCGCCGCGTGCGTCTTCTCCCTGACCACCAGCGGCCCGTCGCCGCGTACCTCCAGCGGGCCGATCCGCTTGGTCGGCACCCCGTCCGTCGAGTCCTCGCTGCCCACGAGTTCGCCGTCGGCGTTGATGTACGCCGCCTCCGGCACGGCCGAGGCGACCTCGGCGGCGGGAATCCGCTCATTGCCCCGGCGGGTGTGGCGCTTGCTCGCGGCCTTGCGCAGCCGCGCCTCCAGCTTGGTCACCGCGACGTCCAGCGCGGCGTACGGGTCGGCGGCTGCCGCCTCCGCCCGGACCACCGGGCCCCGGGTGTTGAGCGTGATCTCCACCCGGTCGGAATGGTCCGCCTGCCGCGGGTTGAGCTCCTTGGACACCTCGACGTCGAGGCTGATCACCTTGCCGTCGAGCTTCTGGATCTTGTCCAGCTTCTCGGCCACGTGCTTCCGGAACCGCTCAGGCACCTCGGTCTTGCGGCCCTTGACGACGATGTCCACGCAGAACTCCGTTCCCGGACCGCGCCGGCTGACCGGCAACGGTCCCTTTCGCTGAGGCCGGCCCGGGTGCCAGTCCCGTCCGGCGCTGCGTCTGCTGCCGCTTCGCCCCCCGGGCTCACCGGGTACCGCGAAGCTACGGCTTTCACCTCCTCCTGCCCCACAGGGAAGATCAACACCCCATAGTGTTCGCTTCCCTCTACCCCGAACATAGTCCTGGTGTGCGGAGGTCGGCATCCCCAGCGCCGCACTACCTCCATTCGGGTGAATACCGGAGCCCGTCACCTGCGGCGATGCGCAGCGGAGGGGATTTCAGGACCGTCCGGTCCCGCGACCACCGCCGCTCCTGCCACCCTCCCCCCAGCCGCTGTGAGGGCTTGAGCCGCCACGCTCAGTGACGTCCCGGTCGTCATCAGGTCGTCCACCAGGACGACCGGTGCCGCCGCCAGCAGCGCCAGGGAGCCGCCGGCCACTTCCATCGCGCCGGACAGATTGGCCAGTCGCCCTGCCGCGTCCAACCCGGACTGGTCGGCGACCGCCCGCCGCTGCCGCAGCACCGCCACCGCCCTGGCCGGTGTCCCCTGCCGGCGCAGTGCCGCTGCCGCCGCACGGGCCATCCGTGCGGTGGCGTCATGACCCCGCCGTGCCACTGCCCGCCGCGCGGAGGGCACTGGTACCAGCAGCACCGTCCCCGCGACGCCCAGCGGCCCTACAGCCGCGGCAAGGGCCGTTCCCAGCGGCCGGGCCAGGCCCAGCGCGCCTCTTTCCTTGTGCGCCAGGAGCACGGCCCGCACCTCGTCGCCGTACCGCCCCGCCGCATGGACAGGTGGCAGCCCCGCCGGCTCCGGCGCCGGACGTACCCGCCGTACCGAGAACGCCCCGCCCAGCAGCCCCCGGCACCGCTCGCACAACTCCGTACGCGGAGACCCGCAGCCCGCGCAGTCCACCGGCAGCAGCAGCCCGGCGATCTCCCGCCACCAGCCCCCCATGCGTCCACTGTGACTGCTGCCGGGCATCGGCTGCCAGTCACTCGTGCGAGGGCTGTGGACAACTCGGATCAGGCACCTGACAAGCGGCGGTCCATGCGGTCCATGCGGTCCATGCGGTCCATGCGGTCCATGCGGTCCATGCGGGGCCTGGGGCGGGCGGCGCTCCGGCCCTCCGCCCGCCGGTCAGCCCGGGTAGACCGGGCTGCCGCCCTTCGGCGTGACCTTCTTCCAGTTCGAGTCGACGGGCAGCCAGTAGACGCTGCCGTTGTTGGAGACCAGCAGCGGCTGGGTCGTGTCCTCGGAGGCCGCCACCGACACCGCCTCGCCGATGCTCGCCACCGCGGGAGCCACGAAACCGTCGGTGTTCACGTACTGGATCTGCTGGCCGCCGCCCACGTCGCTGCCCAGCACCACCAGCTGGCTCGCGCCCGCCCAGGACACCGAGCTGACGCTCTCCCCGTTCGGCGTGAGGTCGCGCAGGCCCATCACGCTGAACTGCGGCCTCTGCTGTGTGCCGGCCCGCTCGATCCAGCCGAGCTGCAGTGTCTTGACACCGTCCTTGTCCACGACCAGGACGATCCGCACCCCGTCGGAGGCGACCCGCAGCGATTCGACCCGCCCCTCCAGCTCCGGCACGTCCACCTCGGCCGGCGCCCCCGTGCCGCCCCGCAGCACGTACAGCTTGGAGACCGCAGGATTGCGGTCGGCCACCCACAGGTCGCCGAAGCCGTCCCAGCTCGGCGCGCTCAGCCCGTTCCTCGGGTCCTGCGCGGCGCTGGTCAGCGTCGACGCCTGGAAGGGCTCGTCGTCCGTCAGCGATCCGACCACCAGCTGGCGCCCGTCGGACTTGACCCCCGCGGCCATCAGCTCCTCGCGCTGCACCGCGACCGACGCCAGATCCGCCTTGGCCGAGCCGAACTGCCCGCGCACCGGATGCGCGGCCGTACCGTTCGGCGTCAGCTCGTACAACTGGTGCTGCGCGGCGCCGATGAAATACTGCCCCGCCCCCGACCCGATCTGATTCGCGGAACCGTACCCGTGCGCCTGGGAGCTGGGCAGCGAGCAGGCCGTTCCGCCGTCGGCGTGCTGCACCTCGGCGGACAGCAGCTTCGCGGAGGACTGCGCCTGCACGGTGGCGAAGAGCTGGTCGGCCAGCCGCACGCACGCGTCGGTGCCGAGCCGGTCCGCCGCCTTGTTCAGCCGGACCCGCAGGTGCTGCGAATCGTCCAGCGTGACGCCCTCACCCGGGCCCTTGCCGTAGATCCGGACCCCCGCGGGAGCCGCGGGGGCGACCGCACGGGACAGCCAGTCCGTGGGGCCCGCGAGCAACGCGGCCACCGTCGCGGCCAGCGAGTCGGGCTGCTGCTGGCGCAGGTAGACCGGGTCGGCCACCAGCCTCTGCTGCCGAGTGCCCAACCGCTCCGCGTCGGAATCCAGCTCGGCGAAGTAGTACATGTTCACGGAGTGATATATCCGGTGGAAGTCTGCGGCGGACAGGATCAGGCCGTTCGGCAGCGCGTCGATGCGCCACTCCTTGCCCTGCCTGACCAGATGGACGGTCGCGCGGAAATTGCCCGTGTCGGGCTGGTACGCGTGCTTGGCGTCCACCAGCGCAGCCTTGGGCCCGGACACCGCCACCGTCGTGCTCGCGTCCTTGGGGCCGGTGTCGTCGCCGCCGTCGCTCTGCGGGCTGCCGGACAGCACGGTGATCCCGGTGAACGGGTCCCACGTGTGCTCCAGATTCGTGGCCAGGTACTTCTTGGCCGTGGCGAAATCCGGTTCACCGCTGGTGGTGGCCTCCAGGAAGCCGTCGACGATCTCCGAGGCGCTCTCGCCGGAGTGCGGGGGTATGCCGAACACCCGCACCTGCGAGTCGGCGTCCGCCTGCTGCCCGTTGTCGGCCTTGCGGACCTCGCCGCTGCTCGGCATGGACGTGCATCCGGCCAGCAGCAGCGCCACGCACACCGGCAACCCGCCGCGCTTGAGCACCCGCAGGCCCCGGCCCCCCATGACTCGCATCAGACGTCGTCCTCCCGAACCGCTTCCTTGCGTCCCACCACCCGCGCCCCGCTGCCCGGCAGCGCCGCGGGATCGGCCGTCGCCGGCCGGGCCGGAGCCACGCTGGGCATCGGCGGTATCAGGCGCCCCGCCTCCCTGCCGTGCCCGTTGCCCACTGCCGCGCCGCCGGCACCCGCCCGGGGCGCGGGGACGGTCGGCGTGGCCGCCAGACCCGACGCGATCAGTCCGCGGTTGCGGCGCGAGTCGTCGGGCTCCAGTGCGATCGGCGACCCGCGCAGGCTGTCGCCCGCCGTCCGCGGCAGCGTCATACGGAACTGCGACCCGCCGCCCGGCTCACCCCACGCCTGGAGCCAGCCGCCGTGCAGCCGTGCGTCCTCCACCGCGATCGACAGCCCGAGGCCCGTACCGCCCGTGGTGCGCGCCCGGGCGGGATCGGCCCGCCAGAACCTGTTGAACACCCTGGTCGCCTCGCCCGGCTTGAGTCCGACGCCGTAGTCCCGCACCGCGATCGCGACCGCTCCGTCGGCCGTCGCCAGCCGTACGATCACGTCCCGGCCCTCGCCGTGCTCGATCGCGTTGACCACCAGATTGCGCAGCACCCGCTCGACCCTGCGGGGGTCGGCCTCGGCGATGACCGGCTGGGCGTCGCCGCGTACCACCACCCGGCTGCCCTTGCGCTCGGCCAGCGGCTCCGCCGCGTCGACCACCCGGCGCACCACCTCGCGCAGGTCTATCGGCTCCGCCGACAGTTCGGCCGCGCCCGCGTCGAACCTGCTGATCTCCAGCAGGTCCGAGAGCAGCGACTCGAAGCGGTCCAGCTGGTTCTGCAGCAATTCCGCGGACCGCGACATCACCGGATCGAAGTCGTCGCGCCCGTCGTGGATGATGTCCGCCGCCATCCGTACCGTCGTCAGCGGCGTCCGCAACTCGTGCGACACGTCGGAGACGAAGCGGCGCTGCATCCTCGACAGATCCTCCAGCTGCTGGATCTTGACCTGGAGATTCTGCGCCATCTTGTTGAACGACTCGCCGAGTCTGGCGATGTCGTCCTCACCGGTGACATGCATCCGTTCCTGCAGTCTGCCGGCCGCGAGCCGCTCGGCGATCCTGGCGGCCATCCGCACCGGCGTGACCACCTGCCGGGTCACCAGCCACGCGATGGCGCCGAGCAGGACCACCACGAAGATGCCGGCCGTCGCAAGAGTGCCCTTGACCAGGCCGAGGGTCTTCTCCTCCTGATCGAAGGGGAAGACGTAGTACAGCTGGTACGACGTGCCGTTGGGATCCGTGAGGCGCTTGCCGATGGCGAGCGCGGGCCGCGGCGGATTGCCGTCGTCGGTCTTGAGCATCGTGTACTGCTTGAGCGCCCCGGTGTGCCTGTCGACGGCGTCGCTGAGCGATTTGGGAATGGTCTCCACGGGCAGTACGCGGTCCGAGCCGCGGGGCCCGCGCGTGGAGTCGTCGCTGGCCCGGCCGAACTCGTCGGGCCCGTCCGTCCCGGGGCTGAGCGTGACGATCCAGTACACGCCCTTGCCGCCGCTCGCGAACTGCCCGACCAGGCCGTTGAGCCAGGTCCTCGAATCGATGGACCCGCGCGACGGCCCGGATGCGGCATCCGCGCCGTCCTGCGCCTGGCTGCCCTGCGTCGCCATGTTCTGAGCGATGGAGAAGCCACCGGTCGCCTGATTCTGCGCGGCCTTCTCCTTGGCGTCGAGCAGGCCGTTCTTCACCTGCCCGATGACCACGAAGCCGAGCAGCAGCACCACGCCGACCGACATCAGCAGGGTGAAGGCGACCACCCGCAACTGGAGGTTGCGCCGCCACAGCCGGGCTGCCGGCTGCAGCGGACGCCGTGCCCAGCGCACGCACGAGCGGATCACCGGCAGCAGACCGCGCATCGGGTCCGCAAGCCGGCTCTCCAGCCGCTCACGCTCGTACGAGGCGCACATCTCAGCCCGGTCCTGCCTTGTAACCGACCCCGCGGACGGTCACCACGATCTCCGGGCGCTCAGGGTCCTGCTCGACCTTGGAGCGCAGCCGCTGCACGTGCACATTGACCAGCCGGGTGTCCGCCGCGTGCCGGTAGCCCCACACCTGCTCGAGCAGGACCTCGCGGGTGAACACCTGCCACGGCTTGCGGGCGAGCGCGACCAGCAGGTCGAACTCCAGCGGCGTGAGCGCGATCGGCTGGCCGTCGCGCTTCACCGAGTGGCCGGCCACGTCGATCACCAGATCGCCGATGGTCAGCTGCTCCGGTGTCGGCTCCTCCGCCCGCCGCAGCCGCGCCCGGACCCGTGCCACCAGTTCCTTCGGCTTGAACGGCTTGATGACATAGTCGTCCGCGCCCGATTCCAGGCCGACGACCACGTCCACGGTGTCGCTCTTCGCCGTGAGCATCACGATCGGCACACCTGACTCCGCCCGGATCTGCCGGCAGACATCGATGCCGTCCCGTCCGGGCAGCATGAGATCGAGCAGCACCAGATCCGGCTTGGCCTCCCGAAATGCAGCAAGCGCCTTGTCGCCGTCAGCGCAGAACGACGGCTCAAAACCTTCTCCGCGCAGCACGATGCCAAGCATCTCTGACAGCGCGGTGTCGTCGTCGACGACCAGGACACGTCCCTTCATACCGACCATCATCCCATTTGCATATCGATACTGGTGACCTTTCGTGATCAAGGTCACGCTATGCGACTATTGTCCCTGGTTGTACTCGGTTGCGCTGCCCCTCAGCTGCAGCCTGTGGATAACTTGTGGACCTGCCCGCACGTGACGCTCCGCGGAGCGTCACCGAACGGTCTGCTGTGCACACACCGACGCGAGGCTCTCGGCAGTCACCGGCGACGCCACACCGTGCTCCGTGACGATCGCGGTGATCAGCTCCGGCGGTGTGACATCGAATGCCGGATTATAGGCCTGTGTGCCGAGCGGTGAGGGAGCCAGATCCGTCACCTCACTTCCGGGCCGGTGCTCCACCTCGATCGCCGCACCGTCGGGAGTCGCAGGATCGACCGTCGTCGTCGGCGCGACCACCACAAAGGGCACCCCGTGATAGCGGGCGAGCACCGCCAGCGGATAGCTCCCCACCTTGTTCGCCGTCGACCCGTCGGCCGCGATCCGGTCCGCCCCGATCAGTACCGCGTCCACCTCGCCCGCGGTGAAGAGCGACCCGGCGGCATTGTCCGCCAGCAGCGTGTACGGCATCCCCGCCCGCGCCGCCTCCCACGCCGTCAGCCGCGCGCCCTGCAAGAGCGGACGCGTCTCGTCGACCCACAACCGCCGCAGTTCGCCCTCCCGGTGCACGGCCAGGACGACGCCCAACGCGGTCCCCTCCCCGCCCGACACCAATGCGCCGGTATTGCAGTGCGTCAAGATCCGGTAGCCGCCACCGGGCGCCAACTCCGCAAGCAGCCGCACGCCGTGCGCCGCCATCGCCGTGCTCGCCGCCGCGTCCTCGGCGTGCAGCGCCCGCGCCTCGGCGAGCGCCGCCGCCGGCCCCGCCCCTGGCACCGCCGAACGGTACGCGGCAAGAGCGCGCCGCACGCCGTACCCGAGGTTCACCGCCGTCGGCCGCGCGTGCGCGAGCACCTCGGCCGCGTCCTCCACGTCGTACCCGCGGACCGCCGCCAGCGCGATCCCGTACGCCCCCGCCAGACCGAGCAGTGGTGCGCCCCGGACGGCGAGGGAACGTATCGCCTGAACGAGCGCGGGTACGTCGGTACAAGCCAGCTCGACCTCCTCCTGCGGCAGCCGCGTCTGGTCGAGCAGCACCAGGACCGGACCGTCCGGCGGCTCCTCCCAGCGCAGCGCAGGGACCGTGCCATGACCGGATTCCACGAGGTGATCACCCATCCGTCCAGTCTGCCCTGCCACGGTCGACCTACGGCAGCCCGTGACACGATGGCGACGAGTAACCGACAGGACATACGAAAGGGCAGCCTCCGATGACCAACACTCCGGGCTGGGCCTCGCCCGGATCCTCCGACTCGCCAGAGCCGGACAGCGGCGACAGCCCCGATGCAACACACCCCGCAGCCGGGGAAGAGAAGGACGACCGCGCACCTGACGCCCCGACGACCCCCGCGGTGCCGCCGACGAGCGGTGTCTGGTCACGACAGCAGCCACCGCCCGGGCAGTGGCACACCCCCTCTGGCAGCGACCCGCACACCTCAGCACGGCCTTCCGTGCCCGCGGCAGCGCCCGCGGACGCGCGGCCCGACGTGACAGCCCCGCCCGCCTCCCCAGCGGCCCCTGGCGACGCTCCTTCCGGCGAGCCGGCACCGCCCCAGGCACCCGTGCCGCCGGCCTCAGGACCGGGTGCGGGCAGCCCCGGTGGCGGCTGGGGACACCAGTGGGCGCCCCCGCCCCCACCGCCGTCACAGAGCGGTGGTCCGCGCTGGGGCCCGGCAGCGGCTCAGTACGGCACGGGGCAGCCGGCGTACGGCGGCAGGCCGCGCGCGCCGCAGCCCGGAGTGATCCCGCTGCGTCCGCTGGACGTGGGGGAAATCCTGCAAGGCGCTGTCTCCACCCTGCGGCAGCACTGGCGGACCGCCATGGTCCTGGCCTTCGTCGTCGGCCTTCTGACCGAGAGCGTCAACGCGCTGATCAGTGGCCTCCTTATTGATGACACTCGAATTGATGACCTCAACCGGAATTCCGACCCGAGCGTCAGCGACATCCTGCACGCGCTCAGCGGCACTGCCGCGGCCTCGCTGCTGCTCATCGTGACGAGCATGATCGGAGTGGTCCTCACCGCGGGCCTGCTCACCACTGTCATCAGCCGCGCGATCCTCGGACGGCCGACCACGCTGTGTTCGGTCTGGCAGGACGTCCGCCCCCGGCTGACACTCCTCGTCGGCCTCGCGCTGCTGATCCCGCTGGCACTGTGCGCGATCGTCGCGGTGCCCGCCGCCCCCGGTCTGCTGATCGCGCTGGCCGGCGGCGAGTCAGCGGGCGCCTCGCTCGCCTCACTCGGGCTGCTCATCGGAATCGTCGTCTCGATCTGGCAGTGGAATCTCTGGAGCCTCGCCGCTCCGGCCCTCATGCTCGAAAAGCAGGGCATCAAGGCGGCGATGAAGCGCTCGCTGAAGCTCGTCAATGATTCATGGTGGCGCGTTCTCGGTGTGCAACTGCTCATGATGCTTATCGCGGGCATCGCGTCTCTCATCATCCAAGTGCCGTTCGCGCTGATCGCCGACGCGGCGGGCGACAACAGCATCAACAGCGTCTTCTCCGCGAGCGGCGACAGCAGCTGGACCACGATCATCATCGTCGCCATCGGCGGCGTGATCAGCTCCACCCTGACCCTGCCGATCAGTGCGGGCGCCGTCTCCCTGCTGTACGTCGACCAGCGCATCCGCCGCGAGGCCCTGGACATCGAGCTCGGCCGTGCGGCAAAGGTCCCCGGATACGAGGCCCCCGCCGCCAGGGTCGGCGCCGAACGCTGACAGGCAGGGAGGCAACAGCAGAAGGGCAACGCAAAAAAGTCCCGCCCCCGAGGTGACCCCGGGGGCGGGACTTTCTAATAATTGTTCGGCGGTGTCCTACTCTCCCACAGGGTCC
>NZ_JAJSYW010000104.1:0-6825 GCF_036815005.1 Streptomyces sp. IBSBF 2435
GCTCAGTTGGTAGAGCATCACCTTGCCAAGGTGAGGGTCGCGAGTTCGAATCTCGTCGTCCGCTCCAGTGAGGCGAAGGCCCCGGTCGATTCGACCGGGGCCTTCGCCGTGCCCGCGCCCTTACGCGTACGGCGTACGGACGACGGCGTCCGGCTTATGACCAGGGGGTGCCGGTCAGCCGCTCGTACGCCTCGACGTAGCGCGCCCGGGACTGCTCGACGACCTCGGGCGGCAGCTCCGGCGGCGGGGTGTCGCCCGTACGGTCCCAGCCGGACGCGTCGGAGGTCAGCCAGTCGCGGATGAACTGCTTGTCGAACGACGGCTGCGGGTGCCCCGGCTCCCACAGGTCGGCCGGCCAGTAGCGGGACGAGTCGGGGGTCAGCACCTCGTCCGCGATGACCAGGTCGCCCTGCTCGTCGTGCCCGAACTCGAACTTCGTGTCCGCCAGGATCAGCCCGCGCTCCTTGGCCACGTCACGCGCCCGGCCGTAGACCGCCAGCGTCGCCTGCCGCAGCCGGGTGGCGGTCTCGGCGCCGACCTGGCGGGCCACCTCCTCGTACGGCACGTTCTCGTCGTGCTCGCCGACGTCGGCCTTCGTCGCCGGTGTGAAGATCGGCGCGGGCAGCTCGGACCCGTCGACCAGGCCCTCGGGCAGCGCGAGCCCGCAGACGGTGCGGTACTTGTCGTATTCGAGCAGCCCGGACCCGGTCAGATAACCGCGGGCCACGCACTCCACCGGCACCATCCGCAGCGACTTGCACACCATCGTCCGGCCGGCCCAGTCCGCGGGCGCGCCCTCGGGCACCTCGGTCGAGACCACGTGGTTCGGCACCAGGTCGGCGAGCTGCTCGAACCACCACAGCGACAGCCGGGTCAGGACCCGGCCCTTGTCGGGGATGTCGGTGGGCAGCACCCAGTCGTACGCCGAGGTGCGGTCGCTGGCCACCATCACCAGGTCGCCGTCGGCGTTGCGGTACAGCTCGCGCACCTTCCCGGTGTGCAGATGGACCAGTCCGGGCACCTGCACCGGCTCCGGTTTGTCGACGAATCCGGGCATCGGTCGTCCTCCCCAATCGGTGGTTCAGCCCCTGATTCTCGCGTACGGAGGGGGATGCGGCGCGTCGCGGCCGTGCGCGCCGACCGCGCTCAGCGGGGCCTGTCGGCCGTGCTCACTGAACGCGGTCGGCCCGGCTTGCAGAAAGCTCTCAGCCGTCTTTGCAGATACGGTCCAGCAGATTGGCCGTCGCGCGCTGGATGCGCGGGTCCACGTGGCCCGGCCGGTCGAGCGCGGGCGACCAGGCGAACGTGCCCGCCGCGAAGACGTACGCGCCGCTGGGGGCGCGGTAGAGCGACGTCTCCTGGTGGCAGCCGCGGCCGTCCGCCGCCTCGTACGGCGAGTGCGCGAGCAGGATGCGCTCGGTGGACTCGGGCAGCGAGATACGCGGGAAGTAGCGGTCCGCCTCACCCGCGACCAGGCCGTCCACGAGGTCGCCCTCTTCCGCGCCCGTCGCCTCCCACAGCCAGTGCCAGGCGTTGCGCACCACCAGCGGCGACGGCTGCGGCACCCGGCCCGCGTACTGCACGCCCAGCAGCAGCTGTTCCGGCTCGCCCAGGTCGCGCCACAGGCCGCTGCGGCCCCGCGTGTCGCCGCGCGGCTTGCGGCAGCTCAGCAGCCGGTCGGCGTCACCGGCCGGCGAGGGCGCCAGATCGACCTGCCAGTACATGGTGTTGGCCGAGAGGAAAACCAGCGAGGTGCCCAGGTCGCGGGCCGACTCGACGGCCCTGCGCATCTGCACCGACCAGTATTCGTCGTGCCCGGGGAAGACCATGCCGCGGTAGAGGGCCGGGTCGATCCGGCCCGCGTGCAGGTCGCGGGCGTCGGCGTACGCGAGGTCGTAGCCGTAGCGCTCGGCGTAGCGCACGAAGTCGTAGGCGTGCCCGATGTGCAGCGGCAGGCCCGCACCGGCGTAGGGCCGGTCGAAGGACACCGTTCCGGCCGCCTGCTCCTCGCCGAGCAGCCGGCCCGCCTCGTCCCACGCGTGATAGAGGCTGGCGCCGGTCCTGCCGTCCTCGGGATACAGGTTGTACGCCTGCCACGTCACGTCCGGCAGCAGCAGGAGCAGGTCGGCGGGGGCCGCCGGGTCCCGCACGGTGAACGGGACGTGGCTGCGGTAGCCGTCGACGGTCGTCAGGACGGCGACATAGGCGCCGGTCTTCCAGTGCGGCGGGATCTGCAGCCGCCAGGACTGCCACCAGTGGTGGCAGGAAATCGTCTTTCCCGCCGCCAGCGGCGGCGGCTGCGCGATGCCCGACAACCGGGGGCTCGCACTGACCTGGGCGGCGCCGTCACCGCCGTAGTGGCCGATGCGATAGATGTCGACGGTGAACTCCTGCGGGGGGTCCACCGTGATCCGGAAGTCGATCGCCTCCCCCGGCGCCACCGCACCGGCCGAGGCGAAGCCCTTGATCTGCCGCCGTACGTCGTCCGCGGTGCGCGGCCCCGGCAGATGCGGCCGGCGGGGCGCCTCACCGCTGCTCGCGGCCAGGTCCACGTACCAGGGCACGACCTGGCCGTCGTCCCCCAGATACTCCGGCTCCCTCCGCAACCACGGCAGCGGCCCCTGCCCGAACGGGTCCGACACCCCGTGCGCGAGCGCACCGGATTCCCACCGCCTGATGTGATCCGTGGCCACCATGCATCCCCTCCGTCCCCACCGCACCACCCGTCTCGGACGGCGGGGCAATGGTGCGGTATGAGGCAAGCACATCACAGAATGCGCTGCCGCAGTCACCGTTCGTGGTGAAAATATGCACCGAACTGGTGTGGCGAGCCACACTTTTCGGCCAAGCTTTCGCCCCCCCGGCGCAACCCTGCGCCTGCCAGGTGCGCGCCCGATCGCGCGCCCGGCCGAGACGGCGATGAGGCGACCGCAAGCGGCACCTACCAGAGGGCGCGGGGACCTGCGCGCAACCACAACCGTGGCGAGGCGACCGGCGACCGCAAGCGGCACCCACCCGGGTGCGCGGGGACCTGTGCGCCCAGCCGAGACGCGCCGGAACCGCGAGCGGCACCCCCTTAGAAGTGCGGGGGGAACCGCGCGCCCCGCCACAACGGCGATGAGGCCGCCGACCATGGCACCTGGCACCCGCTCCCGGGCGCGAGCAACCGCGCGCCCCGCCGAGACGGCGGTAAAGGCAGCCGGGCGACCCGGCGCCGTACCCTCGAAGAGCCCCGCGCAGGGGCTGTTCAGGCCAGCCGGACCGACGTCTCGGCGCGAACCCCGATCGCCGACAGCCATGCCCGCAGGGGCGCCGCATCGCCGTTCTCCACCAGCCTGAGCACCGGCCAGCCGAGGTCGCTGCGGCGGGCACCGTCCACGACGAGGGCCGGCCCGTCGAGCCAGTCGAGCCCGGCGCCGGCGCCCGCCGTGTCCACGGCCGCGCAGCACACCATCGCGGTGACGTGGTCGGCGAGCAGTTCCCGCCCGGTCCTGGGCGGCAGCAGCTGATAGACCGGCGTCGGGATCTCCGCGGCCGGGCCGGGAAGTGCCGCGACCGCTGCCCTGCCGGCCTCGTCCTGCGCGACCAGCGCACCGATCCGCGCGGCCAACTCCTCGCTGCCGCCGGCCGCGAGCCGGTCGATCACCCGGGCCAGCGTGGCCCGGCCCGGTTCGTCCCGCAGCCCCGGGGCGGCGCCCCGGTCCGCCGCGGCCCTGCGGACCGTACGGCCGCCGAGCAGCAGCCCGCGGCCCCGCGACCCGAGCGCGGGCGCAGGCGCGGCCTCGGACGGGCCGATGTCGTCCAGCCCACCCGCGGCTTCGGGCGCATCCGCGTCCCCACCCGCGGCGGGCCGCCCGAACACGCTCGGCCGCACCTCGTCCAGCACGCGTATCAGCCGCGCGGCCTCCGCCCGCCAGATGCGGTCCACGACTTCCTCGGGGTAGCGCGCCCAGCTGACCGGCGCCCAGTCGGGGCCGGTACGGCGCGGGCCGCCGTGGAAGAGGCGGGCCGCGAGCAGCGAGATGGCCTCGTCCACCACGCCCGGCTCTTCGAGCAGGTCGCAGGCCGGCCGCTCGCCGAGCCTGGTCTCGAAGCCGTCGGCGAGCCGGTCACGGCGGGACAGTTCGGTGAGCGCGGCGACCACACCGGCGTCCAGCCGGGACGGCCAGCGGCCCATGCGCCAGGCGGGCAGCGCGACCCGGGTCAGCAGCCGGTCCCACCCGGCGTAGGCCAGCCCGACCTGCTCCTGTGCGACGATCCGCAGCCCGTAGTCGACCGCCTGCGCCCGCTCGGACGCGGACGCGGCCACGCCCCGTTCCATCTCCGCGACATGCGCACTGCACCCGCGCAGCAGCAGCCGGGCGGACCAGCCGAGGAAGCCGTACGCCGGCCGCAGCAGCACCGAACGCTGCTTCCTGCCGTGCGCGGCCACGCCGGCGGCGGCGTCCAGGCCCCGGACGAAACGCCGGGCCGCGTATATCTCGGGGTCGGCCGCGGCGCCGGTGCCCGCGACGACCGGGGCCAGCAGCGCCCGCAGCTCGGCGACCCGCATCCACCACAGAAAGGGCGAGCCGATCACCAGCACCGGCGCGGGGCGGCGCTCCGGCTGGCCCGCGGTCGGCCTGCGGTCCTCGAGCCAGCTGTCGCAGTCCGGCGTCAGCTCTATCCCCGACGGGATCGGGACCTGCAGCTTCTCCGCCAGGTCCTGCACCATCCGGTGCAGATCGGGCGCGGCCTTCTGCGGCACCGGCACCGCGGGACTCACCGCCGGCCGCGCCCGTACGATGACCGCGGCCACCGCGGACGCCACCGCGAGCACGAGCAGCGCGGTGCCCGTCACGCCCCACCGCAACCCGTCCCACGCGCCCCCGTCGATCCGGCCGGTCGCTCCGGCCACCTGGAGCACGACCGCGCCCGCCGCCGGCAGCAGCACCGCGCCGAGCGCGGCTCCGCGAATACGCAACACCGCCAGCGCGCGGGCCCGCGCCAGTGCCTCGCCTGCTTCTCCAGCCATCGGGCGGCTCACCCCCTGCGCTGTGGTGACCGCCCCGGTGACGGCCTCCCCCCACTGTCGCACCGCCCACCGACATCGCAATGGCCGTACGGCTGTTTGCCGCAATGTCCCGCAGTGCGCCTGCGCGGCACCCTAGTTCGCCCCCCGCGAACGAGTCATCCATACGGCCGACCCATCACTCCTTGGAGTGGCCTTCCCCCTGATTCCCTGCGGCCTCCCCGCGGGGTTTCGCCCGCGAGTGCCGCTCGCAGTGGCGTGTCGCCGCCACCGCGGTCGTGCTGGTGCGCGCCGTTCCCGCGGCACGCCCACCGCCGGGGGAAGGTCCGGGCACGGAGCGTGCCCGGCACGACGCGCGGCCCCGGAAGGCCGAAAGTAGCGCTATTCGCCGCCGGCGACGGCCGCCGCGATGTCGCCGCGGTGGTGCCCGCCCTCCAGCCCGACGCGGTCGACCGCCCGATACGCCCGCTTCCGCGCGACCGCGAGGTCCGCCCCTGTCGCGGTCACCGACAGCACGCGACCGCCGGCGCTGACGATCCGCCCGTCGTCCTCCCGCCGCGTCCCGGCGTGCAGTACATACGCGTGGCCGCCCTGCTCGGCGATGGCGTCGAGCCCGGTGATGGGATCGCCGGTCCTGGGCGTGTCGGGGTAGTTGTACGACGCGATGACGACCGTCACCGCGGCGCCTTCGCTCCACCGCAGCGCGGGATACGCCGCGAGCTGCCCGGTGGCGGCGGCCCTGAGCAGCCCGGCGAGCGGGGTCCTGAGCCGGGCGAGGACGACCTGCGTCTCGGGATCGCCGAAGCGCGCGTTGAACTCGATGACCCGCACCCCGCGCGAGGTGATCGCGAGCCCGGCGTAGAGCAGGCCCGCGAAGGGCGTACCGCGGCGGCGCAATTCGTCGACGGTCGGCTGGAGCACGGTCCGCTCGACCTCGTCGACGAGCTTCGGGTCGGCCCACGGCAGCGGCGAATACGCGCCCATGCCGCCGGTGTTGGGCCCCTCGTCGCCGTCGAGCGCGCGCTTGAAGTCCTGCGCGGGCTGCAGCGGTACGACGGTCTCACCATCGGTGACGGCGAAGAGCGACACCTCGGGGCCGTCGAGGTATTCCTCGATGACCACCCTGCCGGGCGCGGCCACGCAGGCGAGCGCGTGCGCCCGCGCACTGGCGACGTCGTCGGTGACGACGACGCCCTTCCCCGCCGCGAGCCCGTCGTCCTTGACGACGTAGGGCGCGCCGAAAGCGTCCAGCGCCCGGTCGATCTCCTCCGGGGTGGTGCACACATAGCTGCGGGCGGTCGGTACGCCGGCCGCGGCCATGACGTCCTTGGCGAAGGCCTTGGACCCTTCGAGCGCCGCGGCCTCCCGGCTCGGCCCGAAGCAGTCGATGCCGCGCGCGCGTACGGCGTCGGCGACCCCGGCGACCAGCGGCGCCTCGGGGCCGACGATGACGAAGTCCGCCCCGAGCGAGGCGGCGAGCCCGGCGACCGCCGCGCCGTCGAGCACGTCGACCGGGTGCAGTTCGGCCACCTCGGCGATGCCGGCGTTGCCGGGAGCGCAGTGCAGCGACGTCACGTCGGGGTCGAGGGACAGGGAACGGCACAGGGCGTGTTCGCGGGCGCCGCCGCCGATGACAAGGACCTTCACGCGCACCAGGGTAGTGGCCCGTACGGGCACCGGCCGCCCTCACTCATTCGGGTGATCGTATTCCGCGGCCTATACCTGATCACGCGGCCCGTACAGGCGGATATCCCGCCCCACCCCCCCCCGTAACACCCCGTTCGGCGGTAGTATTTTACCTTAACCCCGGCGGG
>NZ_JAJSYW010000104.1:6835-23287 GCF_036815005.1 Streptomyces sp. IBSBF 2435
CGGATATCCCGCCCCACCCACCCCGTACTCAGCCGTTCGGCGGTAAGAAGAGACCTTCACCACGGCCGGGAAGCGCCGGAAGCCATCGAGGGAGCGTGCAGTGAGCCAGCCGGACATGTTTCCCGAGGGGGCCCCTCGGGAGGGGCCCGAGCGGCGGGCGCTGCACCACCAGCACGAGGATCTGCGACCGCTGCCCTTCCCGCTGGGCGACTGGGGCGAGCCCGCGGAACGCCTCGAAGAGCTGTACCGCTGGGCGGAGTCCGGCGCCCTGCGCACGGCGGACCGGTATCTGCGGGACCGGGTATGGAAGCGGCGCGGCGCCCGCGGACTGCGGTGCGGCGCCGCGCTGTTCGCGGCGGTGGGCGCGGCGCTGCCGCTGGTGGAGCTGAGCACCGGCGGTTCGACGGCGGTCTGGGGATATCCGGCGCTGCTGCTGGCCACGGCGTGCGTCGCGGTGGACCGCGCCCTGGGCCTGACCGCGGGCTGGATGCGGGACGTCGGCACCGCGCAGGGCGTAGAGCGGCGCCTTGAGCAGCTGCGCTTCGACTGGGCGTCGGAGAGCGTACGGGAAGTGCTCGGCCCGACCGAGGGCACCGCGGCGGAGGCGGCCGAGCGCTGTCTGGCGATCCTGCGCCGCTTCTGCAACGACGTCTCGGACCTGGTGCGGATGGAGACCGCGGACTGGATGCTGGATCACGGCTCCCGCACGGCCGCCGCCCCGCTGCGTACCCAGTCCGCCGCCTGGTCCCCCACCCGGCCCGAACTCCCGCCGCCCCCGCGCCTGCCCCACCCGGGCACCCGTCCGAACATGCCGCGCCAACGCCCCCCGGAAAGCCCGCGGCAAGGGTGACGGCTACGGCGTCGTGCAGGCGGTCGGGCGGTCAGGCGGTCAGGCGGTCAGGCCATCGGGCCATCGGGCCTTCAGCTGAAGACGATCATCGACCCCTGTCCCAGCGACCGCGTCGCGGCCGCGTGCAGGCCGAGCCATACGTGGTGCTCGCGGGCGAACGGCCCCTCCATGCCGGTCGGCGTGGAGAGGGCCGGCTCTTCGAGGGTGGTGTGGCGGGCGGGCGGAGCCGGGGGAAGGGGCGGGTTGGCGGGGTCGATGCCGATCGCGGGGGCGACGAATTCCAGCTCGCGCAGCAGCCCGTGGCTGGAGCCCAGCGGTCCGCCGCCTTCGAGCAGTTCGTCGTTGACGACGGGATGCGGGAAGTCCAGCGGCACATACGCGCCGGCGTGGTCGTAGTGCCACACCAGGTGCGAGCGCTGCGCGGTGGTCTCGAACATCTCCAGCAGTTGCTCGTAGTCGCCGCCGAGCGCGTCGACCGGGGAGACCTCCAGGCCCTGGAGGCTCAGCAGATAGGCGCGGCGCAGGAAGTGCAGGGCGTCGTAGTCGAAGCACGCCACGGGTCCGACGTCGCCCGACAGGCCGGGCATGTAGGCGTAAACCGGTACGGGCGGCTGCCCGGCGTCGTTCAGGGCCTTGTCGTAGCGGGCGAGTTCCTCGGAGAACGGGTTTTCCGGGCTGTGGCAGAGCACATCCACCAGCGGCACCAGCCACAGGTCGCAGGCCACGAACACTCCATCCGGTCGGGGGCGTACAGCCTAGAGCGGCCGCGCCGGTCGCGTCAGGAGCGCGCGGGAGCCAGCTTCTCGATCAAGGCGCGGGTATGTACGTCGTATTCGGTCGTGAGGGCGTGCGCGGCCCGGGTGTCGCGGGCGGCGACGGCGTCCGCGAGGGCGACGTGGCCGGCCCAGCAGACGCCGGCCGGGTCGCTCAGCGCGCGCAGGTGCGGCACCGCGTAGACCCAGGTCTGGGTGCGGACCCGGTCGAGGAATTCGCAGATGTGCGGATTGCCGACGATGGCCGTCAGCTCCCGCCAGAAGCGCAGGTCGCAGCCGACCAGCACGTCGAGGCTGCCGGTCTGCGCGGCGCGGGCGGCGGCCTCGGCGCGGCGGCGTACGGAGGCCACGGCGTCGGCCGGCAGGTCGCCCATGCCGCGCTGGGCCATCTGCCGGAAGGCCGCCTCGACGATGAAGAGCCGCGCGTCGCTGAGCGAGCGGAAATCCGCGGCGGTCAGCCGCCGCACCTGGAAGCCGCGGTGCTGTTCGACTTCGAGCAGCCCCTGTGCGGCCAGGTCGACCAGCGCCTCGCGGACCGGGGTGGCGGAGACGCCGTACAGCTCGGCGATCTCCTTGACGGTGAAGTGCCGCCCGGCCTGGAGCCTGCCGGTCAGTACCTCGTCGCGCAGGGCGTCGGCGATCTGCTGGCGCAGGCTGCTGCGCCGCACCGGCGTGGCAGGACCGCCGATTTCCGGCATCCCGGCTCCTTGTCGCGTCGCGGCTGCGGGTGGCTTCCCGCCGCACACGATACGGCGAGGCGCGGCAATGGGTGCAGCCTTGCTGCTGGCGGGCCGGTCCGCCGACCGTGCGGGGTCAGCTGGCGGCGGCCGTGGTGTGCCGGTCGGCGACGCTGAGCGCCTGGTCGAGCAGGGCGAGCCCTTCCTTGGCCTCGCCCTCACTGACGGTGCAGGGCGGGACGACATGGGTGCGGTTCATGTTGACGAAGGGCCACAGGCCGGAGCGCTTGCAGGCGGCGGCGAAGTCGGCCATGGGGGCGTTGTCCGCGCCCGCCGCGTTGTACGGCACCAGCGGCTCGCGGGTGATCTTGTCCTTGACCAGGTCGAGGGCCCAGAAGACGCCCATGCCGCGCACCTCGCCGACCGACGGGTGGCGCTCGGCGATGTCCCGCAGGCCGGGGCCGAGCACGGTCTCGCCGATGTGCGCGGCATTTTCCACGATCTTCTCGTCGCGCATGGCGTTGATCGTGGCGACCGCGGAGGCGCAGGCCAGCGGGTGCCCCGAGTAGGTGAGCCCGCCGGGGTAGGGTCGGGTGGCGAAGGTCGCGGCGATGCGCTCGGAAATCGCGACTCCGCCGAGCGGCACATAGCCGGAGTTGACGCCTTTGGCGAAGGTCAGCAGGTCGGGCACGACGTCCCAATGGTCCGCGGCGAACCACCGCCCGGTGCGGCCGAAGCCCGCCATCACCTCGTCCAGGATGAAGACGATGCCGTGGCGGTCGCACAGCGCGCGTACTCCGGCCAGATAGCCGTCCGGCGGGACCAGGACGCCCGCGGTGCCGACGACGGTCTCCAGGATCACGGCGGCGATGGACTGCGGCCCCTCGAAGGCGATCAGCTGCTCCAGGTGCTCCAGCGCCCTGCCGCACTCCTGCGCCTCGTCGGCGGCGTGGAATTGCGAGCGGTAGAGGTACGGGCCCCAGAAGTGCACGACGCCCGCGGAGGCGGTGTCCGAGGGCCAGCGGCGCGGGTCGCCGGTGAGGTTGATCGCGGCCGCGGTCGAGCCGTGGTAGCTGCGGTAGGCGCTGAGCACCTTGGGCCTGCCGGTGTGAAGCCGCGCCATCCGTACCGCGTTCTCCACCGCCTCCGCGCCGCCGTTGGTGAAGAAGATCTTGTCGAGGCCGCCGGGGGTCAGCCCGGCGATCAGCCGCGCGGCCTCGGACCGTACGTCGATGGCGAAGGCCGGCGCGAAGGTGGCCAGCTTTCCTGCCTGCTCCTGTATGGCGGCGACGACCCGCGGGTGCTGGTGGCCGATGTTGGTGTTGACCAGCTGCGAGGAGAAGTCCAGGTAGCGGTTGCCGTCGTAGTCCCAGAAGTACGAGCCCTCGGCGCCCGCCACGGCGAGCGGGTCGATGACCTCCTGCGCCGCCCAGGAATGGAAGACGTGCGCGCGGTCCGCGGCCTTGACCGCGGCCCCGGTCGCGGGATCGGGGAGTCCGGTGCCGGAGGGGAACGGAGTGCTCATGGACCCCAGGCTAGGTTTCGCCGCCGGCCGCGGCACATGGACAGCGTGTATGGCGCTGCCCCGCCCCGCGCACACCGTGTCAAGGCCGTGCGGTACGCCGGGCGACACTCACCCGTCCGGTGAAAGACCACCCGGTGGCACCCATGGCTCCCACGCCTACTCTTCGCTCTGGGGTTCGGGAGCCGAAGCGGCGGGGGGCACGGTTCTCCGCCGGCCGCCGCGGACGCGCCTGCCGGTACGACGTCTCCGCCGCAGACTTCCGCGCCGGCACCTGCTGTCACGGAGCCCGGCGCCGCCCCGGCGACCGCCACGCCGAGCGTGACAGCGTCGGACACGGCCACGCCCAGCAGCACCCCGCCACCGGCCGCGGGGGTGGTGCCGATCGAACCGCCGGACGACCTCGTCGGCACCTGGGTGGCGTCGTACACCAGAGCGCGGGGCATCACCGACACGCGCACGCTGACCGTGCGCGAGGACGGCTCCGTGCAGCTCCGCCCGGCCAGCGGCAAGCCCCGCCACCCTGGGGTGGCGGGGCTTACCGCTTCGCCTGTTGCGGCGCCGCGGCCTGGCGACGCCGCGCGGTCGGACGGCGGGTCAGATGAACGAGTTGATCTCGATGGTCTCGGTGCGGCCGGGGCCCACCCCGATCGCGGAGATCGGCGCGCCGGACATCTCTTCCAGCGCCTTGACGTAGTCCTGCGCGTTCTTCGGCAGGTCGGCGAAGGTCTGCGCCTTGGTGATGTCCTCCGACCAGCCGGGCAGGTATTCGTAGATCGGCTTGGCGTGGTGGAAGTCGCTCTGGCTGTAGGGCAGTTCGTCCACCCGGCGGCCGTCGATCTCGTAGGCGACGCACACCGGGATCCGCTCCCAGCCGGTGAGGATGTCCAGCTTGGTGAGGAAGAAGTCGGTCAGGCCGTTGACGCGGGTCGCGTACCGGGCGATGACCGCGTCGAACCAGCCGCAGCGCCGGTTGCGCCCGGTGGTGACGCCGAATTCGTGGCCGACGGTGCGCAGTCGCTCGCCGTCCTCGTCGAACAGCTCGGAGGGGAACGGTCCCGAGCCCACACGCGTTGTGTACGCCTTGAGGATGCCGATCACCCGGGTGATCTTCGTGGGGCCGATTCCGCTGCCGGTGCAGGCCCCGCCCGAGGTCGGGTTGGACGAGGTGACGAAGGGATAGGTGCCGTGGTCGACGTCGAGGAGCGTGCCCTGGCCGCCCTCCATGAGCACGACCTTGCCGTCCTCCAGCGCCTGGTTGAGGACCAGGGTGGTGTCCGTGACGTAGTCCCTGAGGCGGTCCGCGTAGCCGAGGTATTCCTCGACGACCTGGTCGGTGCTGATCGCCCGCCGGTTGAAGATCTTCACCAGGATCTGGTTCTTGTCCTGGAGCGCCGCGTCGACCTTCTGATGGAGGATCGATTCGTCGAAGAGGTCCTGCACCCTGATGCCGACCCGGTTGATCTTGTCCGCGTACGCCGGGCCGATGCCGCGTCCCGTGGTGCCGATCTTCCGGTTGCCCAGGAAGCGCTCCGTCACCTTGTCGATGGTCTGGTGATACGGCGTGATCAGATGGGCGTTACCGCTGATCAGCAGTTTGGATGTGTCCACGCCGCGCTCGTCGAGTCCGCTCAGCTCGGAGAGCAGGACCGCCGGGTCGACCACGACACCGTTGCCGATCACCGGAGTGCATCCGGGTGACAGGATGCCGGAGGGGAGAAGATGCAGTGCGTATTTCTGGTCGCCGACGACCACCGTGTGGCCGGCGTTGTTGCCGCCCTGATAACGGACGACGTAGTCGACGGAGCCGCCGAGCAGGTCGGTGGCCTTCCCCTTGCCCTCGTCACCCCACTGAGCACCGAGCAGCACAAGTGCGGGCACAGGCGTACACCCCTTCCGGGCGGGGCATGTCCAACGTGCAGAGAGCCGTCGAACCTGCCCCGGAATAGACGAAGCCCCTGACGCAAAGGCGCAAGGGGCTCTTGCACCGAGATTTTACCTGAGGAAGGACCAAGGTGTCGGCTCACCCTCTCGGGCATCCTCCGCCGGACTCCGTCCGGGGGTGGCCCCTGCTGCTGGTCATCGATCCGGCGGCACGCGCGAACGACGGCGAGTCCGTCCGCATCGCGAAGGATGTCCTGTGTGCGGGCGCGCCCTCCGTGAAGATCGCCTTCCCCGAGTCCGCGGAGGAGGCCGAACGCGCCCTGGCCCACCGCGGCCGGCGGCGCCCCGTGGTCCTCGGCGACGACCTCGCCCTGCTGCGTGCGGTCCGCGCCCTGCACCGCGACCGGACTCTGCACGAGGCTCCGGTGTCACTGGTGCCGATCGGGTCGCGCACGGCGCTGGCCCGCGCGCTCGGCGTGCCGGTCGACGTGCCCGCTGCGGCCCGCGCGGTGCTGGACGGCACGCAGCGCGAACTCGACCTGCTGGTGGACGAGAGCGGCGGCATCGTCCTCGGCACGCTGAGCATCCCGTGCGGCAGCCCGGCCTCGCAGACCGCCGCGCACTGGTGGACCCCGGTGGAGAAGACCGCCCGCTCGCTGGTCCGCACCCTGACCGCGCCGATCCCGGCCAGCGGCCACCAGCCGCCCCGGCAGCGGCTGCGGGTGGAGGCGGACGGCGTCGTGCTCGCCGACCTCGACGAGCCGGTGCAGGAGATCTCGGTCCGCCCGGCCCCGGCGGGCTTCGCGGAGGTCTGCGTACGGCGTACGGAGGGCGCGGCGAACGTACGGGCCAGGGCGCGCACCATCACCGTCTCGGGGCGGGACTTCCGCTACCGCGCCGACTCTGCGGTCACCGGCCCGGTGCGGACCAGGACGTGGACGGTGGAGCCCGCGGCGTGGCGGCTGACGGTGCCGCGCCACTGACCGCCACGGACCGCTGACGCAGCGGTGAGGCAGCGGTGAGGCAGGATGGCCAGAGCGTGCCGCGGTGGACGCGCCAGCGGTCCCTCGTGCTCGCCAGCTCCCGCTGCGGGAACCGACCGGGACCTCACCAGCCGACCAGCAGCTCCTCCACCCCGCGGATGACGTAGTTCGGCCGCCAGCGCGGCTCGGACAGCAGCCGCATCCCGGGGGCGTGCCGCAGGAAGGTGCCGAAGGACGCGGTGAGCTCGACGCGGGCCAGCGGGGCGCCCAGGCAGTAGTGGATGCCGGCGCCGAAGCTGACGTGCCGGTTGTCGGCGGCGGGGCGGGTGACGTCGAAGCGGTCCGGCTCGCGGAAGCGGGCGGGGTCGCGGTTGGCGGAGCCGAAGAGCAGGGCGACCTCGGAGCCGCGCGGAATGACGGTGCCGCCGACCTCGATGTCGTCCAGGACCCAGCGTTCGAAGAGCTGCAAGGGGGTGTCGTGGCGCAGGATCTCCTCCACGCCGTCCGGCAGCCGGTCCGGCTCGTCCTGGAGGATCCGCAGCTGGTCGGGGTGCCGGAAGAGGCTGAGCCAGCCCAGGGTGGTGCTGTTGACGGTGGCCTCGTGGCCGGCGTTGAGCAGCAGCACACAGGTGGACACCATCTCCTGCTCGCTCAGTACGTCGCCGTCGTCCTGGACCGCGATCAGCGCGCTGATCAGGTCCTCGCCGGGGTCGGTGCGGCGGGCGGCGATCAGCTTCCGCAGATAGCCGGAGAATTCCTCGCTGGCCCGCACGGCGTCACGGGCGGCGTCCTCGCCCGGGTTGAGCTCGTACATCCCGGTCATGGCCGCCGACCAGGGCCGCAGCTGGCCGCGGTCCCCGGCCGGTATGCCCAGCATCTCGGCGATGACCGCGACCGGCAGCGGTTCGGCGACCCGGGCGTGCAGGTCGCCGCCGCCGTCGGCGTGGAGGGAGGTGACCAGTTCGGCGGCCAGCCGCTGGACGGTGGGCGCCAGTTCCTCGACCGTACGCGGGGTGAAGGCCTTGGCGACCAGCCGGCGGATCCGGGAGTGGACCGGGGCCTCCAGGTCGAGCAGGCCGTTGTCGTTCAGCACGGTGAACGGCTCCAGCTCGGGGGGCGGCGCGGTGCGGCCGAATTCCTCGTGCGTGAAGCGGTGCAGATAGGTACGGCCGAGGCGGCGGTCCCGCAGCAGCGCGTTGACGTCGTCGTAGTGCGGGATCAGCCACTGCCGCGTCGGCTCGTAGTAATGGGCGCGGCCGGCCGCGCGCAGCTCCTCGTACGCCGGGTAGGGGTCGGCGGCGAAGGTGCGGGAGTGGGGAGTGAAGACCGTGGAAAGGAGAGTCATGGCAGTTCGATGAGTCCGTGTTCGCGCAGGTAGTCGAGTTGGGCGCGGACCGATAGCTCCGCTGCGGGCCACACCGCCGGGTCGACGTCGGCGTAGACGCGGGCGACCACCTCGGCCGGGGTGCGCAGCCCGGACTCGACGGCGGTCTCGACCTGGGCGAGCCGGTGGGCACGGTGGGCGAGATAGAACTCGACGGCGCCCCGGGCGTCACCGAGCACCGGGCCGTGGCCCGGCAGGACGGTGTCCACACCGCTGTCCACGGTGAGGGCCTGGAGCCGCCGCAGCGAGTCCAGGTAGTCGCCGAGCCGCCCGTCGGGGTGGGCGACCACGGTGGTGCCGCGGCCGAGCAGGGTGTCGCCGGTCAGCACGGCCGCGTCCGCGGGCAGCAGGAAGGACAGCGAGTCGGAGGTGTGCCCGGGGGTGCCCACGACCCGCAGCTCAAGCCCGCCGGTGGTCACGGTGTCGCCCGCGGCGAGCCCTTCGTCGCCCAGCCGCAGCGCCGGGTCCAGGGCGCGGACCGGACCGCGGGTCAGCTCGGCGAAACGGGCCGCGCCCTCGGCGTGGTCCGGGTGGCCGTGGGTGAGCAGCGTCAGGGCGACGCGCTTGCCCGCCTGCTCGGCCGCGGCGAGCACGTTGGCCAGGTGGTCCTCGTCCAGCGGTCCCGGGTCGATGACCACGGCCAGCGGCGAGTCCGGTTCCGCGACGATCCAGGTGTTGGTGCCCTCCAGGGTCATCGCCGAGGGGTTGGGCGCGAGCACGCACAGCGCGCGGGGCGTCGCCCACCCGCCGACCGTGGCCCGCGGCTGCCCCGGCGCCGTTCCGGCGCTCACCGGCCCTCACCCCCGGGTGCGACGCGGGTGAATTCGTCATGGCCCGGCCAGGTCAGCACGATCTCGCCGGAAGCGTCCACGGTGGCCGTGGCGATGACCGGGGTGAGGTCGCGCGCGGACCCGGCGGCCATCGCCTCATCGGCGGAGTCGTACGGAAGGAGGTCGCGGAGCACCGCGATGGTCGGCGGCAGCATCATCAGATCGCCGCGGTCGTAGCCGGCGACGGCCTCGGCGGGCCGCAGCCAGGCGGTACGGTCCGCCTCGCCCGACACGTCCCGGGTGCGCTGGCCCGCGGGCAGCACGGCGAGGAAGAACCAGGTGTCGTAACGGCGCTCCTCGAACTCCGGGGTGATCCAGCGGGCGCAGGGCCGCAGCAGGTCCGTACGCAGCACAAGGCCGCGGCGGGCCAGGAAGTCGGCGAAGGCCAGGTCGTGCGCGACCAGGGCGGCGCGGTCGGCCTCCCAGTCCTCGCCGGTGGTGTCGGCGACGACGGACTCCTCGTCCGGGCCGGCCAGCAGGACCCCGGACTCCTCGAACGTCTCGCGCACCGCCGCGCACACCACCGCCTGGGCGGCGGCCGGGCCGACGCCCAGCAGTCCGGCCCAGTCGTCGAGCGCGGGCCCGGCCCAGCGCACCGGCCGCTCGTCCCGCGGGTCGACGCCGCCGCCGGGGAAGGCGTAGGCGCCGGCGGCGAAGGCCATCGACGCGCGGCGCCGCAGCATGTGCACGGCCGGGCCACCGCCGGGCGCGGTGTCCCGCAGCAGCAGCACGGTGGCCGCTCGGCGCGGCACCACCGGGGCCAGCTCTCCCCGGGCCAGCGCCCGTATGCGCTCCGGCCAGGCGGCTGGCAGCCCGGCGCCGCTCATCATGCTCATGCGGCGGAGCCTACGTGGCTCCGCCGGTATGTTCGAGACCTTCCTCGGCCCCTCCGCGAGCGGGGTCGCCCCCCCGGGCACCCGAGGCACCGGGCGCCGACCCGCCCCCGGGTACGCCCCGTCCGCGGCAGGCGGTGCCCCTCCGGGGCGCGAGGTGCAGCGCGGCCGGCCCCCGCCCGCCCGTCGCGTGACGACGCACCGCGGTGCCCCTCCGGCGCGCGGGGAGCGGCGCGCTCAGCGACAACGCACCGCCGTGTGCGGACGGACCGCACCGCCCCGGGGGCGCGGGGAACGGCGCGAGCGACCCACCACCGACGCGCGGGTCGCCACCGACCCGAAGGGTCTCCTCGGTCCGCCCCGGGCCACCGGCCGGTGGCCGGCTGAGCGCGCAGTTCCCCGTGCCCCCGGTAGGCACCCCCAGCCGCAGCAGCACCCCAGGCCCGCACCAGCGGAGGGGAACCCTCTGCCGGCTAAGGGAGCAGCTCGACCTGGAGTTCGACCTCGACGGGCGCGTCGAGCGGCAGGACCGCGACGCCCACCGCGCTGCGCGCGTGCACCCCCTTGCCGCCCAGCACCTCACCGAGCAGCTCGCTCGCCCCGTTGACGACACCGGGCTGCCCGGTGAAGGACGGGGCGGAGGCGACGAAGCCGGTGACCTTGACCACGCGCGCGATCCGGTCGAGGTCACCGGTGACCGACTTGACCGCGGCCAGCGCGTTGAGCGCGCACACCCGGGCCAGGTCCTTGGCCTGCTCGGGCGTGACCTCGGCGCCGACCTTGCCGGTGGCCGGCAGCTTGCCGTCCACCATGGGCAGCTGCCCGGACGTGAAGACGTACTGACCCGACCGCACGGCCGGCTGGTAGGCCGCCAGCGGCGGCACCACCTCGGGCAGCGTCAGGCCCAGCTCGGCGAGCCGGGCCGCGACCTCCCCGCTCACGCCTGCTTCTCGCGCTTGAAGTACGCGACCAACTGCTCGGAATTGTTGGGGCCGGGCACGACCTGGACCAGCTCCCAGCCGTCCTCGCCCCAGGTGTCGAGGATCTGCTTCGTCGCGTGCACGAGCAGCGGCACGGTCGCGTATTCCCACTTCTTTGCCATGGCGCGACTTTATCGCCTCGCCGATACCCGAGGAGTGGGCCGCCCCGTCAGTGGTTAGGCTCGCAAGGTGAGCGCTCAACAGTCATCCGCGGTCAGGCTCCACATTGTGACCGGCAAGGGCGGCACGGGTAAGACCACGGTCGCCGCCGCGCTGGCGCTTGCCCTCGCGGCCGAGGGCCGGCGCGTACTGCTGGTGGAGGTCGAGGAGCGGCAAGGTGTCGCCCAGCTGTTCGAGACCGAGGCGCTGCCTTACGAGGAGCGCAGGATCGCTTCGGCGTCCGGCGGCGGGGAGGTCCACGCGCTCGCCATCGACGCCGAGCTGGCGATGCTGGACTACCTCGACATGTTCTACAAGCTGGGCCGGGCCGGCCGCGCCCTCAAGAAGCTCGGCGCGATCGACTTCGCCACCACGGTCGCCCCCGGCATCCGGGACGTCCTGCTCACCGGCAAGGTGTGCGAGGCGGTCCGCCGCAAGGACAAGGCGGGCTGGCCGGTCTACGACGCGGTCGTGCTCGACGCGCCGCCGACCGGCCGCATCACCCGCTTCCTCAATGTCAACGACGAGGTCGCGGGACTGGCCAGGATGGGCCCGATACACAACCAGGCCCAGTCCGTGATGCGGGTGCTGAAGTCCCCGCAGACCGCGATTCACCTGGTCACCCTGCTGGAGGAGATGCCGGTCCAGGAGACGATGGACGGCGTCGCGGAGCTGCGCGCCGCGGGGCTGCCCGTGGGCGCGGTGATCGTCAACATGGTGCGCCCGGTGCTGCTGGGCGACGCCGACCTCGCCAAGGCCGCCGCCGACCGCAGCGCGGTCGCCGTCGGAAAGCGGCGTACGGCGGTGGCCAAGGCGCTGTCGCAGGCCGGGCTCGGCGGCGCCAGGCGCGGCGGGGTCGCGGAGCGGCTGGTCGACCCGCTGCTCGCACAGGCCCACGAGCACGCCCAGCGGGTGGTCCTGGAGCGCGAGCAGCGCGCCGAGATCGCCGCGCTCGGCCTGCCGGTGCGCGAGCTGGAGCTGCTCAGCGACGGCATCGACCTCGGCGGCCTCTACCGGCTGGGCGACAGCCTGCGCAAACAGGCGGCGCCCGGCGCGGCTGAACCCGGCACGACCGCACCGGACGACGTAGACGCGTGAAGAAACGTGACGTGAAGCGAGTGGTGACATGAGCCTGGAGAGCCCCGTGCTGGAGATCGACCCGCTGATCGACGACCGGAAGACCCGGATCATCGTCTGCTGCGGCTCCGGCGGCGTCGGCAAGACCACGACCGCCGCGGCCCTCGGCGTACGCGCCGCAGAACGCGGGCGTACGGCCGTGGTGCTGACCATCGACCCGGCCCGCAGGCTCGCCCAGTCCATGGGGCTGACCGAGCTGGACAACACCCCGCGCGAGGTGGCTGGAATCGATCGGTCGGGCGGCGGCTCACTGCACGCGATGATGCTGGACATGAAACGCACGTTCGACGAGGTCGTGGTCCAGCACTCCGACGCCGAGCGCGCCAGGGCGATCCTGGAGAACCCGTTCTACCAGTCGCTGTCGGCCGGTTTCGCCGGCACGCAGGAGTACATGGCGATGGAGAAGCTGGGCCAGCTGCGTGCCCAGGACGCCTGGGACCTGATCATCGTGGACACCCCGCCGAGCCGTAGCGCGCTGGACTTCCTCGACGCCCCCAAGCGGCTCGGGTCCTTCCTCGACGGCCGTTTCATCAAGCTGCTGATGGCCCCGGCGAAGGTCGGCGGGCGGGCCGGGGTGAAGTTCCTCAACATCGGGATGTCGATGATGACCGGCACCCTCAGCAAGGTGATGGGCGCGGGCCTGCTGCGTGATGTGCAGACCTTCGTGGCCGCGATGGACACGATGTTCGGCGGCTTCCGCACCCGGGCCGACGCCACGTACCGGCTGCTCCAGGCGCCGGGCACCGCCTTCCTGGTGGTCGCGGCGCCGGAGCGGGACGCGCTGCGCGAGGCGGCGTATTTCGTGGAGCGGCTGGCCGACGAGGACATGCCGCTGGCCGGCCTCGTACTCAACCGGGTGCACGGCAGCGGGGCGGCCCAGCTGACCGCGGAGCGCGCTCTGGCGGCGGCGGAGGCGCTGGAGGACCAGGCGGCCGAGAGCGCCGAGGAAGCGGCGGACGCGGCCTCTGAGGCGGCTCAGGAGGCGGCGGAGGACGCGGGGCAGGACCCGAAGAAGGGCGCCGGGCGGGGGTCGAAAAAGGATCCGGCAGAAAATCTTACCGACGGCGGCATTGTGGATCACGGGACCGGGCATGCTGATTCCCGGCAGGACCCGCCGGACGACACCGGCGGTACGGAGCGGCTCGCCGCCGGACTGCTGCGCCTCC
The DNA here is from genome assembly GCF_036815005.1 of Streptomyces sp. IBSBF 2435. Classification (NCBI taxonomy): domain Bacteria; kingdom Bacillati; phylum Actinomycetota; class Actinomycetes; order Kitasatosporales; family Streptomycetaceae; genus Streptomyces; species Streptomyces sp. IBSBF 2435. Next base: position 20,014 of record NZ_JAJSYW010000104.1, read on the forward strand.
ATGCAGAACGCATGCAGGTGGTCGCGCGTGAACGACGCACCCGCGACCGCTTCGTGTCAGTGCATCCGGAGGTGCCCATGGTGGATGTCACCGCCCTGCCGGGCGATGTGCACGACCTGGAGGGTTTGCGGGCGATCGGACAGGAACTCGCGGACGGTCAGCCCGCCGCGGCGTAGTCGTCCTCGTCATCGAGCGGCAGCAGCCCGGTGCTGCGTTCGTACTCGGTGCGGGCGGTCTCCAGCAGTCTTCGCCAGGACGTCACCATGGGTCGCCTTCGCAGCAGCGCCCTGCGCTCCCGCTCGGTCATGCCCCCCCACACCCCGAACTCCACCCGGTTGTCCAGCGCGTCGGCCAGGCACTCGGTGCGGACCGGGCACCCGGTGCACACCGCCTTCGCCCGGTTCTGCGCCGCACCCTGGACGAAGAGTTCGTCCGGATCCGTCGTCCTGCATGCGGCCTGCGTGCTCCAGTCGGTTACCCAGCTGCTCATGCTGGCGCCGTCCTCTCCCGAATCGAGGCTCCCCCACGGCGGCAACCGGCATATTCACCGTTGCCAGTTGAGGACGTTACGGAAGGTAGGCGCGACGCAACAGCCCTTTCAGGCCCAATCTTGCATGGCCCGAATGGACTATGCGTGCCCAGCAGATCACCCAACGGAGTGACTGCTGGCCATATCGGAACTATGGGGTGATTCAGGCATGTATCACCCGCCGGGAGGAGGCAAGTCCTCCGGCATATACCGAAATTCGGGCACTTCTCATCACTCACAAGAGTGATGACGGGAGACAGGGATGCGCCGACGTTCGCACCCCGTCTGTTACAGACTAGGCGAACACCTGGGCGTACGTCCGGGGAATCGCCACGTAGGCTGCCCCCATGGCTCACAACCGTTCTGGCGGGGGGCTCACGACGGCCCAGCAGGCCGCCAAGTTCCTCGGCGTCAGCGTCCTGGCAGGCGCGGTCCTGGCGGGAATAGCCCTGCCCGCCGCCGGTGCACTCGGCCTGTCCGCGAAGGGTACGGCGGCAGGCTTCGACGATCTGCCGGGAGAACTCAAGGCTCCGCCGCTCAGTCAGGCGTCCAAGATCCTCGACGCCAAGGGCGGCCTGATCGCCACGGTCTACTCCCGCGACCGCACCGTCGTCCCGATCACCGCCATGAGCCCGAACATCCTCAAGGCCATCGTCGACATCGAGGACTCGCGCTATTACGAACACGGCGCCCTGGACCTCAAGGGCATCCTGCGCGCGCTCAGCAACAACGCCTCCGACGGCGGCACGCAGGGCGCCTCGACGCTGACCCAGCAGTACGTGAAGAACGTCTTCGTCGAGGAGGCGGGCGACGACGCCACCAAGGTCGCCCAGGCCACCCAGCAGACCGTCGGCCGCAAGATCAAGGAGATGAAGTACGCGATCCAGGTCGAGAAGGAGCTGGGCAAGAAGAAGATCCTGGAGAACTACCTCAACATCACCTTCTTCGGCGAGCAGGCCTACGGCATCGAGGCCGCCTCTCAGCGCTACTTCAGCACCTCCTCGAAGAACCTCACGCTGACCCAGGCCGCGCTCCTGGCCGGCATGGTGCAGTCGCCGAGCCGCTACGACCCGATCAGCAACGAGCAGACGGCTCTTACCCGTCGCAATACGGTGCTGGCACGGATGGCCGAGCTGAAGGACATCACCCCGGCGCAGGCCGCGGCCGCGCAGAAGGCCCCCCTCGGCCTCAAGGTCAGCGCGCCGAAGAACGGCTGCATCACCGCCGTCAACGGCGCCGGCTTCTTCTGCGACTACGTGCGCGAGACGTTCCTGCAGAACGCGACGTTCGGCAAGACCAAGACCGACCGGCAGAAGGCGTGGGACATCGGTGGTATGACCATCAGGACGACGCTCGACCCGAAGGCGCAGGCGTCGCTGCTGAAGGGCCTGGGCAAGCACGTCTACAAGAGCGACAACTTCGTCGCCGCCGACACCATGGTGCAGCCGGGCACCGGCAAGATCGTCGCCATGGGCCAGAGCAAGCCGTACGGCTTCGGCAAGAACCAGACCCAGCTGAATCTGTCGGTCGACAAGAACATGGGCAACAGCGGCGGCTTCCAGAACGGCTCGACCTTCAAGCCCATCACCGCGGCCGCGGCCCTTGAGGCGGGCTTCACCCCGGACAAGTCCTACCCGTCGCCGAACGAGCTGGACACCTACCCGGACGTCACCACCTGCGGCAACAAGGTGGTCCACGCGCACTCGGGCGAAGGCACGAAGAACGAGATGAAGTCCGAAGTCGGCCCCTATGCCATGCCGGACGCTCTCAAACACTCGATCAACACGTACTTCGTGGCGCTGGAGGCCGATGTCGGCCTGTGCCCGATCATCAACATGGCCTCCAAGCTGGGCTTCGCCCGCGCCGACGGCAAGCCGCTGATCCAGGCCGCGGCGCTCACCCTGGGCGTCAACGAGGTGTCGCCGCTCACGGTCGCCTCGGCATATGCGGCGTTCGCCAACCGCGGCGTCTACTGCACGCCGATCGCCATCCAGTCGGTGACCGGCCCGAACGGCAAGCAGATCCCCGTGCCGAAGAGCATCTGCAGCCGGGCGATGTCGCAGAACACCGCGGACACGCTGAACAGCATGCTCAAGGGCGTCGTCGACGACGGCACCGGTACCGCGGCCGACCTGCCGGGCCGCGACACGGCGGGCAAGACCGGTACGACCGACGAGCGCAAGGACGCCTGGTTCGCCGGCTACACGCCGTCCCTGGCCTCCGCGGTGTGGCTGGGCGACCCGTTCGGCAAGGGCGTGCACGGCAGGCGCCTGTCGATGTACGCGGGAGCGGACGACAACGGCGGGATAAGGGTCAAGATCGGCCCGAAGACCTTCGACAAGGTCGAGGGCGCGACCGGCCCGGCGCCGATCTGGCGCGACGCGATGGTGGGCGCGCTGGAGGGCACGCCGAACGAGCACTTCGTCACCGTCGAGCTGCCCGACTCGCCCCAGAAGAACCAGCCGCCGGACGGCACCCAGCCCCCGGACGACGGCAAGGGCGGCGCCGGCGGTGCGACGACCGCGGGTGCCGGGGGCGCCGGTCCGAACCCGTTCCCGAGCTTCACCATCCCGCCCGGCCTGACCACGGGCGGCAACGGAGGCGGCGGTACGGGCGGCAACGGCCGAGCCGGCGGAACCACCGGCGGCGGGCCGTGAGGCCCACTGTCCGACGCTGAGCACGTAAGGGGCGCCCTTTCTGGAGGGCGCCCCTTACGCGTGGGGTACGGACTGCGCGGGGCGGGGC
>NZ_JAJSYW010000105.1:0-23189 GCF_036815005.1 Streptomyces sp. IBSBF 2435
GCCTCCGCCCGCCGCCAACCGCTCTTCGACGCAAGGCCCGTGAGGGCCGTGACCTACTTCCAGGAGCCCGTTATGCCCGCTGCCGCCCGTATCGGCGACCCCACCAGTCACGGAGGGGTGATCACCGCCCCGCCGCCCTCGGCCGCCGCCGCGGTCGTACGGGTGCTGATCGGCGGGCGGCCCGCCGCGGTCGAGGGCAGCCTGCACGTGTGCCCCGCACATGTCGAACTCGGCCCGGCCAACGTGGTCCTGCCGAATCCCGCGGCGCTGGCGACCGGCCTCGTACTGATCGGCGGGCTGCCGGCCGCGCGGAGCCGGGACCTCACGGCATGCACCGGGACCGTGGCCCTGGGCGCCGTGAACGTGCTGATCGGGGGCCCGCTGTGAGCGAGCAGTTCATCGGGCGCGGCTGGGCGTTCCCGCTGCGGGTCGGGCCGACCGGCGGGATCGGCATGGTCGAGCGGGAGCAGGAGATCGAGGAGGCGATCCGGCTGGTGCTCGGCACCGCGCCCGGCGAGCGCCCGATGCGCCCGGAATTCGGCTGCGGCATCCACGAGTACGTCTTCGCGCCCGGCGACGGGGCCACGGCGGGGCGGATCGCCCAGCAGGTGCGCGAGGCGCTCGACCGGTGGGAGCCGCGGATCGGCGTGGACGAGGTGGTGGTGGCCTTCGACGCGGTGGACGACGGCACGCTCTACATCGATGTGCGCTACACGGTGCGCTCCACCAACGACCGGCGCAACCTGGTCTTTCCCTTCTACACGATCCCCTCCGAGGCGGGGACCGAGGAAGCGGTGGCGGACTGATGGCACTGCCCACCCCCAACCTGGACGACCGGCGCTTCCAGCAGCTCGTCGACGAGGCGAAGCGCTATGTGCAGCAGCGCGCCCCGGAGTGGACCGACCACAACGTCTCCGACCCGGGGGTCACCCTGATCGAGACGTTCGCCTACCTGGTGGACCAGTTGCTGTACCGGCTGAACCGGCTGCCGGACAAGAACTACATCGCCTTCCTCGACCTGCTGGGCATCCGGCTGTTCCCGCCGACGGCGGGTTCGGCCGAGGTGGACTTCTGGCTGTCGGCGCCGCAGCCGGACACGGTGACGCTGCCGGCCGGCACCGAGGTGACCACCGCGGAGGGCGAGACGGACGAGCCCGTGGTGTTCGCGACCACGGAGGAACTGCGCATCCTGCCGAGCGGGTTGATCCGGCTGGTGACCGCGCCCCGCAGCGGTGTGCAGACCGACATGACCGGTGCGCTGTCCGAGGGCCGCAGCGTGCCGTGCTTCCAGGCCGCTCCCGAGCCCGGTGACGCGCTGCTGTTCGGGCTGCCCACCGCGGTGCCGCGCTGCGTGGTCGCGGTGCGCCTGGACAGCCGGGTGGAGGGCGTCGGCGTGGACCCGCGCCAGCCGCCCCTGGTGTGGGAGGCATGGGACGGCGGCGGCTGGCGCGGGTGCGAGACCGGCACGGACACCACCGGCGGCCTGAACCGGCCAGGCGAGGTGATCGTGTACGTCACCGCGGGGCACACGGCGTCCGTCGTCGGCGGGACCCGGGCGGGCTGGCTGCGCTGCCGGGTCACCGAGGCCGAGCCGGGCCAGCCGTTCTACTCGGAGTCCCCCACGATCCGCGAGGCCACCGTCTTCACCATCGGCGGCACCACGTCCGTGGAGCACGCCGAGACCGTCACCGATGTGCCGATCGGCACGTCGGAGGGCGTCGCGGGCCAGACGTTCCGGCTCAGCCGCCTGCCGGTCCTCCTCGACGGCGGGCCGCCGGTGGTGGAGGTCTCCTCCGCCGAGGGGTGGCAGCGCTGGGAGGTGGTGGAGCATTTCGGCCGCTCGGGCCCCGCCGACCGGCACGTCCGGGTGGACGCCACCACGGGCGAGTTCTCCTTCCCGCCGGCGCTGCGCGAGCCGGACGGGAGCCTTCGGCTGTGCGGCGCGGTGCCCGGGAAGGGCGCCAGGATCCGGGTGCTCCACTACCGCACCGGCGGCGGCCCGGCCGGCAACGTGGCCCGAGGCGCGATCTCGGTGCTGCGCAGCTCCGTGCCGTACATCGCGCGGGTCGCCAACCGGGAGGCGGCGCGCGGCGGGGTGGACGGGGAGACACTGGACAATGCCAAGCTGCGGGCGCCCGACGTCCTGCGGATGCAGGAACGGGCGGTCACCGCCGAGGACTACGAGATCATCAGCCGGCAGGCGGCTCCGTCGGTGCGCCGGGTGCGCTGCCTGCCCGCCGCGCAGGGCGCGGGCGCCGTGCGGGTGCTCGTGGTGCCGGACGCGGTGGCCGACGAGGGCGACCGGCTCCGCTTCGAGCAGCTGATCCCCTCGGAGCAGGTGCTGCGGGCGATCGCGGCGAGCCTGGACGAGCGGCGGCTGATCGGCACCCGGCTGGTGGTGGAGCCGCCGGCCTACCAGGGCGTGACCGTGGTCGCCCGGCTCGCGGCGGCGCCCGGCGACACCGACCGGGTGCGGGACGCGGCGCTGGCCGCGCTGTTCCGGCACCTCAACCCGCTGCACGGCGGCCCGGACGGCGGCGGATGGCCGTTCGGGCGGCCGGTGCAGTACGGCGAGGTGTTCGGCGTACTGCAGCAGGCGGCGGGCGCCGCGCTGGTGGAGGACATCCGGCTCTTCCCTGCCGATCCGGTCAACGGGCGGCGCGGCGCGGCGGTGAACCGTATCGACGTGGCTCCGGACGCGCTGGTGTTCTCCCACCAGCACCAGGTCGTCGTCCAGGCCATCGAGCCGGGGGCGGGCGCGTGAGCCGCGCCGCGGTGGCCGGCCTGCCGAGCCGGCACCCGATCGGCGGGCTGCTGCCCGCGCTGTACGCCGACGACGACTTCGCGCAGCGGTTCACCGCGGGGCTGGACACGGTGCTCGCCCCGGTGTTCTCCACCCTGGACAACCTGCCCGCCTATTTCGACCCGCGGGTGGCGCCGCTCGACTTCGTGGCCTGGCTGGCCTCGTGGGTCGGCGCCGCGGACGATCCGCGGTGGCCCGCCGAGCTGCGCCGCGAGGCGGTGGTACGCGCGGTGCAGCTGCACCGCTGGCGCGGCACCCGGCGCGGCCTGGTCGAGGGGCTGCGGCTCACACTCGCGGTGAACGCCGACGTCACCGGCGACGGCGCGGTGGCGTGGTCCCGGACGGCGGGCGCCGAGCTGCCGCCCGAGCCGTCCGGCGAGGTGGTGGTGCGGGTGTGGCCCGACCGCGGTCCGGAGGTGGACGAGGGCCGGGTCCGCGAGGTCGTACGGGCGCTGTGCCCGGTGCATGTCTCCTGCCGGGTGGAGGTCCTGCCGGGCCCGCCCGCCGACGAAGGAAGGTGACCCCGTGCGCAACTGCCCCTCGTGCGGCGCGCCCAACAGTCCCGCCGACGACTTCTGCGGCAACTGCGGGTCGTATCTGGGCTGGTCCCACGAGCCGGACGGCACGTCCGCGCCGGCCGCCGCCCCCGCGGCGGCGGCGGAGGCCGCGCGGGGCGCGGACCCGGCCTCCGCCGCCGGCGCGGTGGAGGAGCCCGGCTCGGGACCGGGACCCGGGCCCGGACCGCAGGCGGCGGACGACGGCCTCGCGGGCGGGCCGCGCCAGGACCCGGTGCTGCCGGTGCGGCCCGCGAAGCCGGTCGCGGCACGCCCGGTCGTACGCCCGGTGGCGGCGCAGCAGGAGGTGGTCGGGCCGCCGTGCCCCGCGTGCGGCACGCCCAACCTGCCGGGCCGCCGCTTCTGCCGGCGCTGCGCGAGCCCGCTGGACCCGGCGGCGGCCGAGGCGGCGCTGCCGTGGTGGCGGACCGTCTGGCCCTTCCGGCGCCGGGTGCGGGCGGGTTCGGGGCGGGCGGTGCGGCTGCTGGTGGCCCTGGCCGTGATCGTCGCGCTGTGCGCGGCCGGCCTCCTGCTGCTGCCCGCCGGGCGCGGGCTGTTCGAGGACACCCGGGACAAGCTCGCCGGCACCAAGCCGGTCACCCCGGCGCGCGTGACCGCGAGTGCCCAGGTGGCGTCGCATCCGGCGTCGGACACCACGGACGGCCTCACCAACCGCTACTGGGGGGCGCCGGGGCCGGGCGTCTGGGTGGCTTACACCTTCAGCACGCCGTTCCGGCTGGTCGACCTCATCATCACCAACGGCGCGTCCGCGTCCCCGCAGCAGTACGCCCAGGAGGCCCGCGCGCTGCGGATGGACCTGGAGGTGACGTCCAAGGACGGCACGGTGCACCGCAAGACGCTCACTCTCAGCGACAAGGCGGGCGGGCAGACCATCGCGACGGGATACAGCGACGTGGTGAACGTACGGCTGGTGCTGCGGTCGGTCACGGGTCTGACGGCGGGACGCCATGTCGCCGTCGCCGAGGTGGAGTTCTTCCAGCGGTCCTGAGCGCGGCCCCGTCGCCGGGCTGCCCGATCGGGCAGCCCGGCCCGGCCGTTGTCTGCCCTCTCCGCTCTTCCGCCGCGCTGTCTCCTGCGGCAGGGTCGCTCCCGAGGCGGCGCACGCGTTCTCGCTCGAACGGATCCTTCATGCGGCACACCACCGAGCCCCACCGGAATTCCGGTACCGACCGCGAGCAGGCCAAGCCCCGCGGCGCCGCGCGGAGTTCCGGCCCCGGCATGGCCGCCGCCGGGCGCGGCGGGCCGCTGCACGCGGGAGCGCTGGGCGCCCTGCAGGGGTCGATCGGCAACGCGGCCGTCGCGCGGATGGTCGAGCGCGAGCAGACCGGGGAGAGCGCCGGACAACGCGGCGTGCAGCGCTCCGCGGGCGCCGGGGCGGTCCGGCCCGACGCCGTACGGGAGGCCGCGAGATCGGCCGGTCGGGGCGGCAGCCGGCTGCCTGGCGGTGTGCGCCGGACCATGGAGTCTGCCTTCGGCGGCCCGCTCGACCACGTCAGGGTGGCGGTCGACGAGCAGGCCGCGGCCGGCATCAACGCGACGGCGTACACCGTCGGGGACACCATCGTCGTGCGGAGCCCGAACGTCCTGCGCGACGTGGAGACGATGGCCCACGAGATCCACCACACCACCCAGCACGACGCCCCCGCCGGCCTCAGCGACCCCGGCAGCAGATGGGAGCGCGAGGCGTCCGACGCCGGCGCCCGGGTCGCCCGCGGCCAGAAGGTCCAGCGGTGCGCCGACGACGGCGAGGAGCACGACGACGGCGTGCAGCGCGCGGCGCTCCAGCGCCGCGTCGGCTTCGAGTTCGAGTCGCAGTGGCGGGTGCGCGACCACAGCGATCTCACCGACGAGGACGAGCAGCGCTACCAGAACGAGGTCTCACGGCGCGACGACGCCCTCGGCGGGCAGATCCTGCTGACCATGGCCCGCCACCAGTTCGCCGACCTCCTGGACCGGACCGAGCTGGCCAGGCCCCCCGAGGAGCTGAGGGACGAGTGGCTCACCGCCCAGCCGCCGGGCAGCCCCGCGCGGTTCGCGGCCACCGACGCGGGCAGGGCGCGGCTCGCGCGGGCGCGGCAGGACAAGCCCGCCGAATACGCGCGGCACAAGGAGGAGGCCACCCTGCCGCTGCTGGGGAACGGCGAGATCCGGGAGACCCCGATCCGCGGCCGTGACGTCCCGAAGATGGGCACCGTCGGCGGGGGCACCGGCTACCGGCTCACCTCGGACGTCAGCCCGACGGGCGGCTCGGCCCTGGAATGGGTGACCGATCCGCTCACCACGAGGGACGAGCTCCTGCACGTGATGGGCGAGATCACCCAGGTCTCGGGCGCCATGGACGCCCGCAAGGGCCAGGAGTCCTTCCCGCTCCAGGAGGTGGGGCTCGGGGGCTTCACGGGGAACGCCGGGATCATGGTCTTCCCGCAGGGCGGAGAGATCATCTACGCCCCGCAGATGACCGGCGGTTTCAAACTGGACGAGCTGCCCCGCCTGTTGGAGTACCTCGACGTGCCGGCCGAGCGTCCCCGGCTCACCCTGCCCTCCGCCTTCGAACAGCGGAAGGAGGCCAAGGCGGACCTGCACCAGGACGGCCTGCGCGAGGCCGACGGCATCCGCCGGGAGGCCGAGTCGCAGGCGGGGCAGCTGGGCAGGGAGATCACCGGCGGCGCGTCCACGGACGCGCTGGTGGGGCTGGCCACCCTGGTCGGCAGCTATGTGGCGTACGGCGCCAGGCTCCCGGCGAAGGCGAACTCGAAGTCGATCGCGGGCGGTCTGATGTCCCGCACGTCCTTCGCCCACAACTTCATGCTGCTGCCCCATCCGCTGCGGCTCCACTACCGCGCGCACCCCGACCGGTTCGCCGCGTTCGTGCTGACCGCGGCCGGCTTCGACCCGGCCGACCGGCAGGCCCTGCTGTACCCCAACACCGTCGAGCACGGCGACGCCGGCGAGCGCGCCGAGCGGGCGATCCCGCTGACCCGCTGGAAGTGGCTGGTGGGCATGCCGGCCGGCAAGGACCTGCTGCGCAATTACCGGCACCTGACCGAGGTGGAGAAGGCCGAGGTCACCGAGGAGGACTGGACGCACATCCACCCCTCACTCGGCGCGCTGGGCTCGGTGGACGACCGGGTGGGCGCACGCGGCAGGGACGAGGTCGCCCTGGTGGCCGAACTGCGCCGGATGAAGGACAGCCTGCGCACCGCGGACCTCACACCGCTCGCGGTCGCCGCCTTCGACCTGGTCCAGCGGCTGAACGAGGGGAGGACGATCAAGTACGAGAAGAAAGGGCGGTAGGTGCCCCCGCCTCACGTTCCACCGGGTTGTCTTGTCGTACTGATGAGACGAAGACGTCGTCCTGCGAGCGGAATGCCCAGGAAAACGCCACGACCCAGGAGGCACCATGACCAGCCCGGCTCCGGCAACGCCTCCCTACCCGGCCCTGACCCCCAGCGCCCTCGACTTCACGTCGGGGCCCGCGCTCCACCTCGCGTCTGCGGCGGCCGAGCTTCCGCCCGCCTTACCGCTGGCCGACGCCGTTCGCGACGGGCTGATATCGGAGGAGGACGCCAAACTCACCGGGATGAGCGCGGTCAGTGTCGCGGCGGAATCGAGCACCCTCTTCGACCTCGCGTCCGCCGCCGCAGTGAAGGCCGCCGCCCGCGCGGCCGTGCCCGCGGACGACATCGGCACCGTGCTGTTCGTCAACGTCTTTCCCTTCTCGCGCCCGCCCCTGCACAACCTGGCCACGGCGCTCGCCGAAAGCGTCCGCTCCCCCTGCGCTTTCGCCGCAGAGATATCGGGCGGGTGCGTGGCCGGCCTCAACGCCCTCACCCTGGCCGCGCAGCGCCTGCTCCTCACCGGTGACCGCGCCGCCCTCGTCGTCGCGGGCGATCTGTGGCGGCAGCCCCACGTGGACCGCTTCAACTGCGAACCGGGCTACATCTTCGCTGATGGGGCCGCCGCCGTCGTGCTGAGCCGCGACGCCGGCTACGCCCGTCTCCTGTCCGCGGCGACCCTCACCGATCCCACCCTGAGCGGTCTGCACGCCGAGGTCCCCTCGACCCGGACGCCGGTCGACCTGACCGCGCGCGCTCGCGCTTTCCTGCAGAGCCGTATGGGGACGGAAGAGGTTCTCGGCCGCCTGCGGGCCGGTTTGTCCTCCACGATCGACGCCGCCCTTTCCCTGGCCCAGGTCAGCCTGGCCGATGTGGCCCACGTCCTCGTCCCGGCCATCGGGGAACCGTTCCTCTACCGCAATTACCTCGACCCGCTGAACGTGCCCGTTTCCCGCACCACGTGGGATCACACCGCCGTTACCGGCCACACCGGCGCCGCCGACCAGTTCAGCGCGCTCGCCCATCTCGTGGACCAGGACCGCTGCGCCAGCGGTGACGTCATCGTCCTCATTGCCGAGGGACTCGGATTCCAGTGGAGCGTCGTGGTCCTCGAAGTCCAGTAGATCCGCCGCCGCCCCCTCGTTGCGCCGCTGCCTGCGGCCACCGCATTGCGCCCCCGCGCTCGGTCCGGGCTCGATCGGGGCTCGGGGAGCGGACCCGGGCGGGCGGCCCCGCCCGCCCGGCCGCGGGCGGCGCGACGGTCCCGTTGCGTTGCCGGGACATGGCATATCACCGGATCCAGGAACGCCCCGCCTCACATTCCGGCGGCTTGTCTTGTCGTACTGGTGAGAGGCACACATCATCGGCACCGCCTGCTCGTCACGACCCGCCAGACACAACCAGCCAGGAGACACCATGACTTCCCCGGTTCCGGCAACACAGTTCACTGAGCCGGCCTCCGCCGAGCGCCTGGAGCGGGTGGCCGCCGCGCTGAAGGAGAAGAACTTCGACGTCGAGATCCTCGATGACGCCGCCGCCGCGCGGGAGCGCATCAAGGAGCTGATTCCTGAGGGCGCGCTGGTGTACACCTCGGCCAGCGAGACCCTCCGGCTGTCCGGCATCGACGAGGACCTCAACACCAGCGGGCGGTACGACTCCGTCAAGGCGCGCAGCACGACCATGGACCGCGCCACCCAGCTGGCCGAGATCTGGCGGCTGCTCTCCGTCCCCGACGTCATCGTGGGCAGCGTCGCCGCGGTCACCGAGACCGGCTCCCTCGTGGCCGCCTCGGCCAGCGGCAGCCAGCTGGCCGGCTACTCGGGCGCCGCGCCGCGCGCGATCTGGGTCGTCGGGGCGCAGAAGGTGGTGCCCGACCTGACCGCCGCGCTGAGCCGCGTCGAGAACCACTGCCTCCCGCTGGAGGACGAGCGCGCCCTCCAGGCCTACGGGGTGCCCAGCGCCCTGAACCGCGTCCTCATCCTCAACGCGGAGCCCCAGCCGGGTCGCGCCACCATCCTGCTGCTCCGCGAAGCGATCGGGTTCTGACCCTCCGCGGACCGATTCCGCGGACCTGAACACCGCACCGGCCCGCGGCGGCCCGGTGCGGGTGGTTCCGGAGGTCACGGGGCGGCGTGAACAGCGGCCCCGTGACCTGCCCGGCCGCGGTGCCGTCCCGTCACGCGGGCGCGGGCGGCCGGACCGGTGACGCTCAGGCGGGGGCCGTCGACACCAGGAGGGACGACCATGTCCGATCTGCGGGACAAGGTAGTGATCGTGACGGGCGGCTCCGGCGGCCTGGGCGCGGCGACGGCCGCCTGCATGGCCCGGGGCGGGGCCAGGGTGGTGGTCACCGGCCGGGACAGCGCGGAGGGCGAGAAGGCCGCCGCCGCGTTCGGGGGCGCCTTCCTGCGCCACGACGTGACCAGCGAGGACGACTGGCGGTCCGTGGTGGACGCGACGGTCGACCGCTACGGCCGGGTGGACGGCCTGGTCAACAACGCCGGGATCGACTCCTGGTCACTGATCGAGAACGAGACGCTGGAGCAGTTCGAGCGGGTCCTGAAGGTCAACCTGACCGGGGTCTTCCTCGGCCTGAAGGCGGTCGTCGCCCCGATGAGGGCGGCCGGCGGCGGCTCGATCGTCAACATCGGCTCCGCCACGGGCCTGACCGGGCACCCCATGACCTCGGGATACGGGGCGGCCAAATGGGGCGCCCGCGGCCTGACCAAGACGGCGGCGGTGGAGCTGGGCCGCTACCGGATACGGGTGAACTCCGTCCACCCGGGCCTGGTGTACACCCCGATGACCGCGGCCCATGGCGCGCAGCCGGGGGAGGGCAACTTCCCGCTGGCCGCGCTGGGCCGGGTCGGCGTGCCGGAGGAGATCGGCGAGGCGGTGTCCTTCCTGATCTCCGACGCCGCCGCCTACATGACGGGCGCGGACATCGCCGTGGACGGCGGCTGGACGGCCGGGGAGACCGCGATGATGCAGCACGCCCCCGCCCCCGGCGACACCGCCTGACAGCCGAGTGCCCCCGGCCCCGGCGACACCGCCGCGGCCGGGGGCACCGGGCTGTCAGCCCAGCAGCCCGGCCATCAGGTCGAGGCGGCGCAGGGTCTCGTCGCGCGGCGCGGCCGGCAGGTTGAAGGTGATCTCGTCCGCGCCCGCCTCCGCCAGGTCAGCGACGGCCTTCAGCTCGGGCGCCGCCGCGTGCACCACGACCGGCACCCGCCGCCCGGCGCGTTCCCGCAGCTCGGTGATACCGGCGGCGAGCACCTCGGGGCTCGCCGCGTACGGGAACCAGCCGTCGCCGTACTCCAGCACCCGGTCGAAGGTCCCCGGCCCCCAGCCGCCGACCAGCACCGGGATCGGGTGGAGCGGCTTCGGCCAGGAGTACGCCGGCGGGAAGTCGACGTACTCGCCGTGGAATTCGGCCTGCTCCTGGGTCCACAGCTGCTTCATCGCCAGCACGCGCTCGCGCATCAGCGCCATCCGGGTGCGCGGGTCGGTGCCGTGGTCGCGCATCTCCTCGCGGTTCCAGCCGGCGCCGATGCCGAGGACGGCGCGCCCGCCGGACACCTGGTCGAGCGAGGCCATCTCCTTGGCGAAGATGATCGGGTCGCGCTGCGGGATCAGCGCGATGCCGGTGCCGAGCAGCAGCCGTTCGGTGGCGACGGCCGCGGCGGTGAGCACCACGACCGGGTCGAACGTACGGTAGTAGTTCCGGGGCAGCTCGCCGCCGCCGGGGAACGGCGTGTCCCGGCTGGCCGGGATGTGGGAGTGCTCGGTCACGAACAGCGAGCCGAACCCGCGTTCCTCCAGCGCCGCCCCGAGCACGTCGGGCGCGATCCCCTGGTCGGTCACGAATGTCGATACGCCGAATTTCATACGCGGTCACCTCACCGGTCAGCGGAGCTTGATGGTGGTCGGCAGCGAGGCGAACCCTCGGATGTTGGTGGTGTGGACCCGGACGGTCCGGTCCTGGTCGATCTCGTACTCGCTGATCCTGGCCGCCAGTTCGTCCAGCACGATCCGGCCCTCGATCCGGGCCAGCGGGGCGCCGAGGCAGAAGTGCGGGCCGCCCCCGAAGCTGATCGCGCGGTGGGTGCCGCGGTCGAGGTCGTAGCGTTCGGCGTCGGGAAACACCTCGGAGTCCCGGTTGGCGGCCGCGACGAGCAGCAGGACCCGCGCGCCCCGGGGCAGCCGGACGCCGTGCAGGGTCCGGTCCTCGGTGAGGGTGCGGACCACGTACTGGACGGGCGTGTCGTAGCGCAGGGTCTCCTCGACCCAGTCCGCGGACCGCCCGTCGAAGGCGAGGGCGCGCTGCTGCGGGTATCGCCACGCCCAGTACCAGGCGTTGCCCAGCAGCCGCAGGCTCGTCTCGTAGCCCGCGGTGACCAGCAGCCCCAGCAGGGCGATGATCTGCTGGTCGGTCAGGGGCGCGCCGTCGGCCGAGGCCTGCGCCAGTGTGGTCAGCAGGTCCGTGCCCGGTGTGCGGCGCCGTTCGCCGACCCAGCGCACGTAGTACTCCGCCAGCGCGCCCATCGCCTCGGCGTTCTCGGGCGTGAGGTCGCGGGCGCCCGGCGGGCGGTGGAAGGCGAGGTTGATCAGCCGGCGCGCCTCCGCCCGGTCGCCGGCCGGGACCCCGATCAGCTCCGAGATCACGTCCATCGGGACGGTGGCCGCCACATCGGTGACGAAGTCGAACGATCCGCGCTCGACCGCCGCTTCGAGGTGGCCGCGCACGATGTCGCGGATCCGCGTCTCCAGCCCGGCCATGCGCCGGGGGTTGAACGCCGCCGACACCAGGGCCCGGGTCCGGGTGTGCCCGGGCGGGTCCATGGCGTTGAAGGACATCACCTTGTGCGCGTCGGGTCCCCAGACCGCGGAGTCCAGCAGGGGGCCGTTGGCGCTGGAGAAGCCCGCCGGGTCGCGCAGCGCGGCGTCCACGTCCGCGTGGCGCGACAGCGCCCAGATGTCCAGGTCCTCGTTGTGGTGGACGGGTGCCGTCTCCCGGAGCCGCGCGTACAGCGGATACGGGTCCACGTTGAGCTGTTCGTCGTAGGGGCTGTACTCCACTGCCACCCTCATCGCCTCCACCGTGGTGATTGGTTCGAGAGTCCCTGCGCCGGTGCCGGCCGGGTCCGGATCGGCCGGAATCCGGTGACCGCACCGGAGCAGCAGGACGGTGTCACGCCCGAGTTATGGTTTCTCCTGAGCTTTCCGCTCGCCGGTTGATGTGTTCATCTCATCAATACGACAACGCAACCCGCCGGAATGTGAGGCGGGGCGCCGACGTCACGTTCGGGTACGTTGCCTTGTCAGGGTGGTGAGGACGGATCCGACGGAGGGGCTGGTGCCACGATGACCACCGAGTCGGAGCAGGGGCACAGCCGTCCCGATCCGAGCCTGAGTGTGATCATGAGCGAGCGGCGCCAGCTGATCAACCTCGCCTACCGCCTGCTCGGCTCGCTGGCCGACGCCGAGGACGCCGTCCAGGAGACGTACGCCCGGTGGTACGCGATGCCGCGGGAGGAACAGGACGCCATCGAGTCCCCCGGCGCCTGGCTGACGACGGTGACCAGCCGTATCTGCCTCAACCTGCTCGGCTCGGCGCGGGCCAGGCGCGAGACGTACGTCGGCGAGTGGATCCCGGAGCCGCTGCCCGAGGGCGCGGAGTGGAACACGGCACGGTCGGGCGGCACCCACATGGACCCGGCCGACCGGGTCACCCTCGACGAGTCGGTCAGCATGGCCTTCCTCGTCGTGCTGGAGTCGATGACCCCGGCCGAGCGGGTGGCCTTCGTCCTGCACGACGTCTTCCGCTACTCCTTCGCCGAGGTGGCCGAGATCGTCGGCCGGACGTCGGCGGCCTGCCGCCAGCTGGCCTCCTCCGCGCGCCGCCGCATCCGCGCCTCGCGGGCCTCCGCGACCCCGCCGGCCCGGCAGGCCGACATCGTCAGGGATTTCAAGCAGGTGTGGGAGGCCAAGGACATCGACGGCCTCATCGGCCTGCTCGATCCCAACGCCACGGTGATCGCCGACGGCGGCGGCCTGGCCGCCACCGTGGACCGGCCGGTCGTGGGCGGCGAGCAGATCGCCCGCGCCTGCGTCGAGCTCGCCGAGCGGGCGCCGCTGACGATCCTGGAGCGTACGGTCAACGGCCAGCCCGGCCTGGTGAGCCGGCAGGACGGCGTCACGGTGGCGGTGCTGGCCTTCGACATCGCCGGCGACCGCATCAAGCACATCTGGGCGGTGCTCAACCCGGAGAAGCTCCGGCCCTGGACGGAGAACTGACGCCGCGGCGGCGCCCCGGCCGGCGGGCGTGACGGCCCGCCGGCGGTGGACGGGCCTACTGGACCTGGAGCACCGCGACGCTGAACTGGAATCCCACTCCCTCGGCGATCAGCAGGATGACGTCGCCGCCGGCGCACCGGTCGTGGTCGATGAGGTGGGTGAGCGCGCTGAACTGGTCACCGGGGCCGATGTGGCTCGTCGTCGCGTAGTAATCCCACGTGGTGCGGGAGATGGGGAGGTCCAGGATGTCGAGATACCGCTCCAGGAAGCTCCTCCCGACCGCCGGCAGGAGCGCGTAGGCGACATCGGCCAGCCTGACACCGGCCAGCGAAAGGGCGGCGTCGACCGTGGCGGTGAAAGCGGCGTTGAGGCGTGCGTGCGCCTCGTCGGGGTCCATCACCGTTTCGAAGAACGCCCGGGCGCGGGCGGTGACGTCGATGGGCGTCCGGTCCGAGGGGACCTCCGCGTGCAAACCGCTCAGCGTGGGATCGGTGAGGGTCGCCGCGGACAGAAGCCGGGCGTACCCGCCGTCGCGGCTGAGCACGACGGCGGCGGCGCCGTCGGCGAATATGAAGTTCGGGTTGCAGTTGAAGCGGTCGATGTGGGGTTCCCGCCACAGATCGGCGGCCACGACGAGGGCGGCGCGGTCGTCGGTGAGCAGCAGGCGGTGGCCGGCCATGACCAGGCCGTCGATGCCCGCGGCGCACGAGGCGTTCGAGATCTGGGTGGCGAAGGCGCACGGGACGCGGACGGTTTCGGCGATCGCCGCGGGCAGGTTGTAGAGGGCCGGGTGCGTGAAGGGAAATATGCTGACAAATATCACGCTGCGGATATCGGTGTTCGGCACGGTACTGCGAGCGGTGGCCGATAAGGCGGCGGCGGACGCGAGGTCGAGGATGGTGCTGGATTCCTTCGCGATGGTGACACCGCTGTATCCGGCGATGTCGGCGCTCTCCTGCGTGTACCGCCCGTCGCGGATGGCGTCCTCGATGGCCGTGGCGGGCGGGAGTTCGGTCGCCGCCGAAGCGATGTAGATCGCACCCCCCGACGTGAAGTCGGTGGCGCTGGGAGTCAGAGCCGGATAGGGGAGCGTTGCCATGATGAGCCTCCGTGTCGGCGCTTTGTACGGTGTACGTGGACGATCCTGGCGGCACCTGTCGTTCGCGCGCGTCGGACCGGGGCGATCCGGCCGCCGCGTCCTGGACCGGTCGGTCATGGGTGTCGGCGAGCCCCCCGGTCGCATCCGCCCTCACCACTTCGACAAGACACCGCACCGGAATGTGAGGTCGGCGCCTTGCCTCGTATTCCGCGCCGGGCAGTGCGGAAGCCGTGCCGGCGGGTGCGCACTCGGCCGTGCCGCCGGGCCGGTCGGTCAGTCGGCAGGGAGCGGGCGCGGGGCCGGTGCCAGGTGGTCGGCCCGCGGCGGGTCGGCCTCGTCGTAGTGCGACCACCGCCGGATCTCCTGGCAGTCGGGGCGTACGAGCACCGCCCCGCCGGGCCGCAGCCCGAGGGCGGCGGCGGTGCCCTGGTCGAGGAGGCGGACGGTGAGGGGAATCGGTGCTGTGGCGATGGCCCTCGTGCTGGTCCAGCGGCGCCCCTCCCGCCCGGCGAGCACCGTGAGCCCGTCGCCGACCAGGTCGATCGTGGAGACCGGGTCGGCCGGCGGCGGGGCGCAGCCGGGCGCCGGAAGCCAGTGGTGCGCCAGCCGCCCGTTGAGGTCCCACGGCAGGGTCTCCGAGGCCGTGGCGGGCACGGTGGGCGGTGCGGCGGAGAAGTCCACATTGTGCTTGCCGATCGGGCGGCGCTCGGTCTGGTAGGAGTCGAGCAGGTCGGCCGGCGCCCATTTCTGCAGCACCCAGGCGAGCTTCCAGCCGAGGTCGAAGGCGTCCTGGACCGCGGTGTTCATGCCGGTGCCGCCCCGGGGCGTCATCCGGTGGGCCGCGTCGCCGATCAGGAAGCCGCGGCCCTCCCGGTACCGCTCGGCGAGCATGGCGGCGAGCGCGAAGGTGCTGAGCCGGTCCACCCGCGGCCGGAGCTCGTCGACGCCCGCGGCGCGGGCCAGCAGCCCGGCCAGTTCGGCTTCGCCGAGGTCGGCCAGCCCCGCCTGGTCCGGCGCGCGTTCCCGTGCGAAGACCCATCGGTCCCCGTGGCCCCGGCGGCTGAGGAAGCCGGCGGCGTCCGGCCGGGTGATCATGTAGATGGCGGGTTTCCGGTCCCCGACAACGGCGTCCAGCGGTGCCCGGAACTGGACCGACTCGTAGTGGCCCAGGTGGTCCAGACCCTCCATGGCGATGCCGAGTTGCTCGCGCACGGTGCTGTACGGGCCGTCCGCGCCGATCACGTAGCGCGCTTCGATCACGTGGGCGGTCCCGGTCCGCGAGTCCAGCAGGGTCGCCTGGACACCGTCGTCGTCCTGGCGGAGCCCGGTCAGCTCACAGCCCAGGCGTACTTCCGCGGTCGGCAGCGTCCGCAGATGGGCGAACAGGATCGGCTCGATGGAGTCCTGCGGCGCCCAGGCGGGCCGGGTCGGGCTGACCACGGCCGCCTCGGGCCGGGTCGGGATGGCCATCGGCAGGTCGCTGCCCGCGCCGGCGGTCAGCGACTCCGTGACGTAGGTGTACGCCTCGACGTCGCTCGCCTCGGCGCGTACCGCCGCCTCCAGGCCCCATCTGCGCATCAGCTCCATGGTCCGGGTGCTGACCAGCATGGCGCGCGACAGGGCCGAGGCCCGCGTCCGCTTCTCAACGAGCAGGACATCGATTCCGTAGCCGGCCAGGGTGATGCCGGCCACCATGCCGGCCGGACCGGCGCCCACGACCAGCACGCGGACCCGGTCCGGCGGCGGATGTCCCGATTGACGTGATGCAGTCATGACAATCGACGCTAGGCAGCGCCGCACAGGGCCGTCAAGACAGCGAAAACGGACCCCAAGCTGCCGCCAAGTTGTCGACAGACGGCGGGTGATCGTCGCACCCGCGCGACGCCGACCAGGTCGTTTCCGGTCACGCCGGCGGTCCCACCAGGATCCCGCCGGCGGTCATGCCGTCGGTCGTGCCATCGGTCCCGCCGGCGGTCACGTCGTCGCCGCGCACGACCGCCGGCGGCAGCGGGTCCGGCCGGGCCGACGGGTCCCGACCGGCCGCCCTAGACGCGCTCGGCGGTGATAAAGACGAAGGTGCCAGGGCCCCATTCGTGGCGTATCCGCAGGCCGGCGGCGGCCAGCGACTCCTTGAGCGTGTCCAGGTCGAACGGGCGCGGCCCACCCGAGTATTGGGAGAAGGTGTGCGAGGCGACGAAGTGGCGGTAGACGGGATCGTCGGAATTCCGGTAGGTCATCAGGGTGAACGTGCCGCCGGGACGCAGGCACCGCCCGACCTCGGCGATGGCCGCGGGCGCATCGTCGGGGAACGCCTGGAGGGCGTTCCAGCACAGCACCGCGCCCAGGCTCGCGTCGTTGAAGGGCAGCGGCGTGGCGCCGGACATGAGGGCGGGGACCCCGGTGAGCCGGGCGCGCAGCATCGAGAGCATCGGGCCGTTCAGGTCGAGCGCGATGACCCGGCCGGCGCCCACGGTGTCCGCGAGCTTCCCGGTCCAGCGGCCCGCTCCGGCGGCGAGGTCGAGCACCGGGCCGTCGACCGGTCGGACGTGCTGTGCGATGTACGTGTCCTCGACGTCGGGGGTCACCGCGCCGTCCCAGTTGCTGCCGTTGAGCCGCAGGAAGTTCGGGCGGGCGACCAGCTCGTAGAACAGGGCCATGTGGGGCGACTCGGCGAGCATGAACTTGAAGTCGTCGGCCTGATCCCCGGCGGTGGACTTGGTGAGGTCCAGGATGCCGGACGTGATCGGGTACGCCGCGTCGCATTTCCCGCAGTGCGCCCGGTGCCGGCCGAACTCGAACGCGCCTCCGCAGCCCGGGCAGCGCAGCGCCGCCGCGTGGGCGGCGAAGGCACCGGCGTCCAGGTCGGTCGCGCGCGGGATCCGGTCGCCCGGCGGGAAGGTGACCGCGGGCGGGGTGGCGGGGGATGTCCGATTGCGCACCGCCCAGTGGGCCTTGGCGCCGAGCCCGGCGAAGGCGGTCCGGGTGTCGGCCCGCCAGCCGCGTACGATCTGCTCCGGCGACATGGTCTCGACCCAGCGCTGGTCGAAGTCGCCCTCCGTCCCGTAGGTCCGCCAGGCGGACGGCGAGGGGAACACCCGGCCGAGGACCGGGCGGTCGGGATCCAGGGCGGCCAGCGCACGGTCGAGCCGCGAATGGTCGTCCTCATCGAGGCCGGCGCCGGCCGGCCCGGCCGCGGCGAGAATGCGGTCCCGGCCCGCGGGGAAGTGCGCCAGCAGGTAGACCAGCGCCAGACCGAGCGGGTCGCCGGCGTCGAGGCCGCCCAGCAGGCCGATGTAGGTGTCGAGGCCGGCGCCGACCGCGGTGGCGATCGGGCCGTCGGTGGCCGGGTACTCGGCCTCGGCGAGGAGGCCGAGCAAAACCGCCAGGTATCCCTTCCTGCGGTTGTCCACGGCGTCGAAACAGGTCGCGAGCTCCCGCACGGCCGGGTGGGCGAGGCCGGTCAGGGCGCCGTCCCGCCACACCGCGCCAACCAGCTGCTGGAACTCCGTGTCGAGACGGTCGTCCGGTGCGTCCACGAAGGCGCCGACGAGTTTGCGCACCTGTGCCGGGGCGGCGGAATTACTCATGTGCGTTCCTTTCGCGAAGAGCCGGATACGTTTCGTGCGGCGGCATTGATATGCACCGGGCGCCGGTGTGCGCCGCGGGCAGTCCGAATTCCCTCCGCTGAACCCGGTCTCACGGTGGAGTCGTCGTCAAGGCATCGCGCCGTCCAGCATCTGACCTCTTCTCCCCATGCGATCACCATATCGGGAAGGTTGCCGAACCACGGGGGCAGGATCAAGAAGCCCTGCGGGGCAATATATTGCTACGCACCCCCGCAGACCGGTGAACTGCGGGGCGCTTTTTTCTAATACTTACCGAACATTCACTCGACCTCCTTCGGTCTGGCTGAAATCAACCGGTCAACATATGGCCGAAAATGACCGATGAACGGTGAAACCTGCTGGCTGGTTTTTGGTGCACCAGCGGCTTGAACGACGCACCGGGATACGCATTCCCCCGTACGTCGATTGTCAATTTCTGGCAGAAAGCCGCTACTCGGACGTGGTTGCGGCAAGATGCTCCCCTTGCGCACGCCGCGTTGTGCACGCCGCGCGTCGGAGAGGATGACGTCGCGCCGGCCGGCAGCCAGAGGCTGACGATTTCGACCAGGTCGGCAAGACCGGTGAAGACATGTCCGGTCATACCGACGGCCTGTGCCGCGCACGTTCTCCTCGCGGTCGTCGACGAAGAGGAAGTCCGCGGGTGTGGCGTGCATGGCGGTGACGCACTGGTGGAAGGCGGCCGGTTCCGGCTTGGCGGCGTTGATCCTCCCGGAGAAGGCGACGTGGTCGAGGTGGTACAGCCACGGCTGGGCGGCACCGAAGGCGTCGGCGTGATCCGCGGGGACGTTGGAGAGCACGGCGACCTGGGCGCGGCTGCGCAGGGACCGCGCGTAGGCGACCGTCTTGGGGACGGGCGGGCCGCTCGGGGCGCCTCACGTCCGGTCAGGGGCGCTGCGCCATCTCGATCCCGGGCTCGGGCCTGGGCTCGCGCCCGGTTCCGGAGCGCAGGATCCCGGCGGTCGCGGCGGCGACCACCAGGAGCAGCGCCGGGAAGAGGAAGGTGTGGTTGAGCGCCATGACGCGGGTCATCCAGCCGATCACCGCCGGACCCGCGAGCATCCCGAGGTAGCCGAGCCCGGCGACCCGGGAGACGTTGGTGCCCGCGGCGGCGGGGTCGGCGTGCCCGGCGGCGCTGAACAGCTGGGGGACGCAGCCGGACAGGCCGAGCCCGAACAGCGCCCAACCCGCCAGGGCCGGCCAGATCCACGGCGAGAGGGCCACGACGGTGATGCCGACGGCGCCCGAGGCGGCACCGTAGCGAAGGACGGCCGCCGATCCGAACCGCCGGGAGACGCGGTCGGCGAGCAGCCGGCCGATGGTCATCGTCACCGCGAAGGTGCCGTAGGCGAAGGCGGCGGTGCTCGCGGACGCCCCGAGCACGGTCTTCAGCTCCAGGGTGCTCCAGTCGTTGGCGATTCCCTCGCACAGCATGCACATGAGGGCCAGGGCGGCGAGGATCCAGATGCGGGCGGGAGGGGTGCGCGGCTGCACGCCGTGGTCCGCCGGGAGTTGCCCGGTGGCGGGGGTCTCGGACGCTGCGGCGCTCGGTGCAGTCGGGGAGGTCGAGGTGATCGGCGCCGGTTCGGTCGGGGAGGTCTGCGCGGGCGGCGGCGTCGGCGCGGTCGGCGCTGTCGCCAGCAGGGCGCGGGACGACAGCAGGGCGGTCACGGCGCCCACGGCTCCGGCGGCGCCCAGCGTCGTGGCGGGGCTCACGCCGGCGCTCGTGGCCTTCGCTCCGATGAGCGCCGCGATGACCCCGCCGACCGAGAACGTGGCGTGGAAGGCCGACATGACGGGCCGGTCGTAGGCCTTCTCCACGTGCACCGCGTGGGTGTTCATGCTCACGTCGAGGCAGCCGTTGCCGAAGCCGAAGACGAGCAGCGCGCCTGCCAGTGCCCAGGGATCGCGGGCGAGGCCGGGCAGTACGAGGGCCGCACCGCACAGCACCCCGGCGGCGGGGACCACGACGCGCGTGCCGATGCGGTCGGCCAGCCGGCCCGCGACCTGCATGCCGGCGAAGGCGCCGAGGCCCAGCAGCACCAGCAGGCTTCCCAGCGTCGCGTCGCTGATTCCCGCGCGTTCCTCGATGGCGGGGATCTGCACCACCCACATGCCGATCAGGGTGCCGTTGAGGACGAAGTAGACGAAGGTCGCCACGCGAGCGGCGCGGAGGGAACGGTTCATGCGAACCACCATAACGAACAGATCGAATGCTTGAAAGACGCGGATTCGCACGGTTTGAATGTTCATTCTGGGTGGTGTTCAATCGCGGTATGAGCAACGCAGACCGGCACCGGCTGATCGCCCAGGCCGTCAGGGAGTCGGGCAGTGCCACGGTCCCGGAACTCGCCGAGCTGACCGGCGCCTCGGAGATGACCATCCGGCGCGACCTGGACACGCTGGCCGCGCAGGGCGCCCTCGAACGCGTCCGCGGCGGAGCGCGCACCCTGCTGCTCAGAGGCGAGGAACCGCCCTTCGCGCTGCGCACCCACGAGGCGGCCGACGAGAAGCGCCGGATCGCGTCCGAGGTGGCCCGGCTCATCGCCGACGGCGAGACCGTCCTGCTCGACAGCGGCACCACCTGCCTGGAGGTGGCCCGGCTGCTGCGCGGCCGGCACCTCACCGTGATGCCCCTGTCGCTACAGGCCATCCACGTACTCGGCGACGTTCCCGGGACGACCACGCTGATGGTGCCGGGCGGTCGGCCCCGCGCCGCCGAGGGCGCCCTGACCGGCCCCCTCACGCTCGCCTCCCTGGCGGCGCTGCGCTTCGACACCGCGATCGTCGGCTGCTGCGGGCTGAGCGCGGCCGAGGGCCTGACCGCGTACGACCTCGACGACGCGGCGGTGAAGAAGGCGGTCATCGGCTCCTCGCGCCGCATCATCGCCGTCGCGGACGGCAGCAAGCTCGGCCGCACCGCCCACGCCTACGTCGGCCCCGCCACGCTCGTGCACACCCTCGTCACGGACACCACCGCGCCGGCCGACGAAGTAGCGGCGCTCGAAGGGCTCGGCACGGTCGTCACAACCGCCTGACAGCGGCCGGCGACCGTACGGTGCCCCGGCGGTGAACGTGCGGCGGCGTCCACCCGCGGACGGCGACCGTACGGCGTACTGTCGGCGAGCCCGCGGCGTGCGGCGTGCGGCGTGCGGCGTGCGGCGTGCGGCGGCGTCAGCCCACCGCGGGCCACGAGCGGCTCATGGCGGCGAGGCCGGCGGTCGCCACCAGGCCGTACAGGGCCGGCGCGAGGAACACGTGCGGCAGTCCCAGCAGGCCCACACCGAAACTGCCGGTCAGCCCGGCCAGGGCGCTGGCGATCGCGGTCGAGCTCATGAAGACGGCCGAGGCGGTCGCGACGGCCTCGGGCAGGAGGCGCTGGGCGACGATGATGCCCAGGCCTGCGAACACCCCCACACCCCGCCATCAGGATCTGCCCGGCGAACATGCCCGCCGCGCTGCCGGTCAGCGCGAAGCACAGGTTCGCGCCGACGCCGAACGCGGCGCCGAGGACCATCAGGCGCATCATCCCGGTCCTGCGCGCGACGACCACCGCGACCGGCATCAGGACCAGCTCGATCAGGGGCTGGATGCCGATGACGGCGCCGCTGGCCGCCGTCGGCAGATGCAGGTCGTCGTGCATATAGATCGTCAGATAGCCGTACGTGATCGGCTCTCCCGCGTGGACGAACACGTACAGAGCGGTGAAGGCGAGCAGGGGCAGCATGCCCCGCACCCCCACGCGCTGCCCGGTGACCGCCTGCGTCACGGGCGGGGCCGAGCGGGCGCGCGCGAAACCCATCGGGGCGATCTGCGCCAGGGTGCACACCCCGGCGGCCACGAGCATCGCGCGCGGTCCGGCGGCGGTGGCCAGCAGCGAGCCCGCCACCGGCCCCCATCCACCCGGCGGTCATCGCCATGCGCACGACCGGGACGACCCCGTCGCCGACCGGGCTGGCGGTGGCCCGCAGGTCGTCGTGGACCGCGGCGAACAGCTGCGGCCCGGCGCCGCCGGCGAAGGCCAGGACCCGGTGCTGATCACGAACGGCATCCACGCCCGGTCCGCCAGCACCATGGCGCACCAGCCGAGGAACCCGGCCGCCGCGCACAGCCGGGACAGCCCGAGCAAAGTTGTCTTTGGATCAGGATCGATATCCAGTTCAGGCCTGGCCCATGCGGGGCGGACCCGGCTGCCGCCGCAAAGAGCGTGCGCGCGTACTGACCGGCGACGCGTCCCGCCCCAACGGCCACCCGCCGGAGCCTCGCCGTCGGGGCTCTCCGGACAGCAGGGGTCCAGGACGTCGCCGCCGGCCAGCGCCGCAACGCCCGCGACCCCCGCTGCCCCCGCTGCCCCCGCTCCTCAGCCTCGCGCGACCACCGACCGGACGTCACCCGACCGTGCTGAAACCCCGTCCCCGCGGGCGCGGTTGACCAGGGCTCGGAGTTGGGTCGGGAGGTGTTACGGCTCGTGCAGCGGGGTGCTGCGTCCGCGGCGATCCGGCCGGATGTCGTGGTGCAGCAGAGCCCGGTGCAGGGCGCGCAGTTCGGGCCCGGGTTCGGTGCCGAGGCCGTCGACCAGCCGCCGCCGGACGGCGGAGTAGCGGTCCAGGGCCTCCGCGCCACGCCCCGTCGTGGAAAGGGCCCGCATGAGCAGCATTTCGAGCGGCTCGACCAGCGGGTACTCGGTGACGAGGTCGGCCAGGGCCGTGACCACCTCGGTGGGGTGGCCGGAGTGGAGTTTGAGCTGCGCCCACTGCACGACCGCGTCCAGCCGCCGGCGGTCGAGGCTGTCGCGGACCTGCGCCGCCCACGCGCCGGGCAGGCCGGCCAGGGGTGTCCCCCGCCACATCCCCAGGGCCTCGGTGAGGGCGGCGGCCCGGGCCGCCTCGTCCGGCCGCCGGCCGCCGAGGTCGACCAGGCGCCGGAACCGGTGCAGGTCCACGAGTTCGGGGTCGAGGCCGAGTACGTAGCCGGCGTGCCGTCGTTCGAGCGGCACCGCCTCTCCCCCGTCGGCGCCGGCGGCCTGCCTGAGGAGGCGGCGGATGCGGCTCAGGTAGGAGTACAGCACTGCGCGGGGGTCGCTGGGCGGTGCGTCGTCCCAGATCCGGGTGACCAGGGTCGGGATCGCGACGGGCTTTCGCGCGTCGACGACGAGCGCGGCCAGGACCGCCTGTTGGCGCGGTGTGCCCAAATCGAGCAGACGGCCCGCGGACCACACCTCGATTTCGCCCAGTAATCGGAATTCCACGTTTTCTCCTGGAGTGATTCGACCGGTCGCGGAAGCGCGCAGCTTCCCCATGCTGGCTGCTCCGCAAGGTCGCCACAAGGTTGGTGCAAGGAAGCGATGTCATGGTGGAGTCCGCATTCCGCCGAGCGGTCCGACGGGAAAAGGGCACGAGGGGGAAGCGGCGCGCGTTCATGCCCGCGGGTACGGCGGGCGGGGGCGCCGATCGGGGT
>NZ_JAJSYW010000106.1:0-23062 GCF_036815005.1 Streptomyces sp. IBSBF 2435
CGGGTGGGCGGGGGCCGGTGCCTGGACGTGGGCCGGTGCCCAGGCCCGGTCCTTCACCGTACGGGTCAGGCGGTGGCCTCGGCCGCGGCTGCCTTCTCCAGCTGGAAGGCCTCGTTGCCCTGCCCGATCCTGGCGTGCACCTCGGGCCGCCGGCTCCGCAGTACCAGGCCGCAGACCAGACCGATCGCCGCGGCCAGCGCGATGATGCCGGGCAGGATCCAGCGCAGTCCGTGGCCCGGGTCGGCGCCGAGCAGCACGGAGAAGTCCTTCACCGAGTACACGAAGATCCCCCCGAGCGCGACGGCGGCGACACCGGAGGTGAGCAGCCGCCAGCCCTGGACGCGGGCGGCGCCGCGCTTGACGAAGAAGGTGATCACCGCGACAGCCGCGGTGGCCATCAGCAGCACCACGCCGAGCGCGCCGACGTTGCCCGCCCAGGTGAACAGCCGCAGCACCGGCGCCGTCGGGTCGCCGACCGGCCGGTCGTCGGTGACGGCGAAGGCGACGACCACCACCAGCGAGACCGCGGTCTGCAGGAAGGAGCCGACGGCCGGGGCGCCGCTGGACTTCGAGGTGCGGCCGACCGCCGAGGGCAGCAGTCCGTCGCGGCCCATGGCGAAGGCGTAGCGCGCCACCACATTGTGGAAGCTCAGCATCGAGGCGAAGATGCCGGTGATGAAGAAGACGTTGAGGGTGTCGGTGAAGGCGGTGCCGAGCCGGTCCTGACTGAGCGCGAAGATCAGGTTGGGGCCCTCCTTCTGCGCTCCGGCGACGACGCCCGAGGGGCCGGTGCCGACCGTGATCGCCCACGCGCTCAGGGCGAAGAAGACGGTGGCGAAGCCGATGGCCAGGAACATCACCTTGGACACCACCCGCTGCGGGTCGCTGGTCTCCTCGGCGTACACCGGTGCCTGCTCGAAGCCGACGAAGCCGGCGATGGTGAAGCACAGCGCGGTGCCCAGGCCCGCGCCGCTGAGCGTGCCGGGGTCGAAGGCGTGCACCGACACGCCCTGCGGGCCCGGGTCGCCGAGGAAGCTGATGTCGAACACCAGGGTCAGCAGGGTCTCGATGAGCAGCAGCACACCGAGTGTCCTGGCATTGAGGTCGATCTTCAGCGCGCCGAAGGCCGCGGTGATCGCGACCCCGCCGAGCGCCGGAATCCACCAGGCGACGTCGTGGTGCCAGTGCTGGGCGATCTGGCTGGAGATCTCGAAGCCGAAGATGCCGTAGGTGCCGATCTGCATGATGCTGTAGGCGAACAGCGCCACATACGAGGCGCCGGCGCCGGCCGTACCGCCGAGGCCGCGGGCTATGTAGGCGTACAGCGCACCGGCGTTGTGCACGTGCCGGCTCATCTCGGCGTAGCCGAAGCTGAACAGGATGAGCACGGCGCCGACGATGACGAACAGCAGCGGCACCCCGACGATGCCCATGGTGGCGAAGGTGGTGGGGATGACGCCAGCCACCACCATCAGCGGTGCGGTGGCCGCGAGTACCGAGAGCAGCAGGGCCGGCGCGCCGATCCGGTCCGCGCGCAGCGCGCGCTGCTCTCCCTTGAACGTGCTGATGCCGGTCGTACTGCCCGTCAGCATGGCTCTGTTCCTTCCGTGGGGGGGGTGGTTGCCCATAGGGCGGGTGCTAGGCGGGACCGAAGCCGAGCGCGACATTGCGCGCGGCGCGGAAGGCCTTCTTCGGGTCGCGGTCGTAGTACGACCAGGGGACGCGGGTCGCGTGGGGGCCTATCCGGTTGAACAGCGCGGCGGCGGCCACCGTGTCGCCCGCGTGGGCGTGCACGAAGGCCAGATGGTTGAGGTCGAGCAGCAGCCGCGGGTGGTTGCCGCCGTCCCACTCCAGCCACCAGTCGAAGGCGCTGCGCAGATTCGCCCTGGCCCGCGAGCTGGTCCAGAACGGCAGCCCGGTCGGCTCGGCGGGCAGCGCGCCCGCCGCGGCCAGCACGTGGTAGCGCTCGACGAGGGCGACCAGCGGCAGCACACCGAGCGGTGAGCCCTGCCCCGCCTCGTCCGCGGCCCACTCGGCGAACTCGTACACCTCGTGGAAGGGGTCGTCGCCGTCGGTCTTCTGACGCTCCGCCAGGCAGCGGGTCATCAGGTAGTGCCCGTGGTGGTGGCCGCGGTGCCGGCCGCGTACCTGGTCGAAGGCGCGGACCTGCTCGTCGTCGGTGCCGGTGCGGCGGGCCAGGATGAGCAGGCCGAGCCACGGCGAGGGGTCGGCCGGGGTCATACGGGCCGCCCGCAGGCAGGCGTCCCGGGCCGATTCCGCGCTCTGCCGGCCGGCCACGGCCCGGAAGACCGCGGCGGTCGCGCACAGGGCGGCGGCGTCCGCGCTCTCCGGCTCCGCGAGCCGCCATTCCTCGGCCCATGCGGCGGCGGACCGGCCTTCGCCGAGCACGACCAGCCGGTGGCCGCGCAGGTCCCAGTCGTCTCCGGTGCGCGCGAGCAGCGCGCGGACCTCCGTCCAGCGGCCCTGTTGCAGGGCGGCACGAACGGCGACCAGCTCCTCGTCGCCGAGAGCGGTGTCGAAAGCCACGTTGTCCTTGCCACGCGAAAAGCGGAAGGGTGGCGGCGGTGGGGTCATCCGCGGGCAGCCCTCCACGGCGCGCGTTACGTCATGTGATCGCCAACAGCCAAGCGGTAGGCGGCCGTCCGGTACAAGTCCGGTCCTGTTGTCTTGCTGTAGTCCCGTAGGGTGGCGTCGGTTTGGAATCGGGAACCCGGGGGTTCGCGCATTCCGCTGCGCGGAAGAGGTTCGGGCTGGTATTCGAATAGGCGATTCGCTACGACGTGGAGTCGCCGTTGGGCGGCGCGGCAGGGACCGGGTGAATGGACGGCACAAACGTGGCACGCGAGGGCTCCGCCGCCTCGACGCATCCGCTGGCCTACGTCCGGCGCAGGCACGGCTGGAGCTACCAGGACGTCGCCCGGGTGATCGCCGAGCACGCGCGGGCGCTCGGGGTGCCGATGGCGGCCCGGCGCGAGAAGGTGTGGCGCTGGGAGCACTGGGGCGTCGTCCCCGAGGCCGACAGCCAGCGGGCGCTGGCCCGCGCGCTCGGCATACCGGCGCGTGAAGTCGACGCCCGCCCGTGGCCGCGCTGGCTGCCCGCGCACGGCGGGATGCCCGACGGGCTGCCCTGGACCACCGAGGGCAGCCTGACCGCGCTGGCCTCGGTCCTCGACGACACGCCGGCCGGCCCGTGCGGTGTCCCG
This sequence comes from Streptomyces sp. IBSBF 2435, assembly GCF_036815005.1. Lineage (NCBI taxonomy): Bacteria > Bacillati > Actinomycetota > Actinomycetes > Kitasatosporales > Streptomycetaceae > Streptomyces > Streptomyces sp. IBSBF 2435. The sequence continues at coordinate 3,225 of NZ_JAJSYW010000106.1, forward strand.
ATCGCCGACGAGCCGGCGCTGCTCGACGCGATCGCCGACTGGGACGCGGCGGGCGCGGAGGACGCCAGGCACCGCGGCGCCGCAGCCGCCGAGCACCCGCCGGTCCAGGCCGCAGCCGCGGCGGAGCACTCCGTGGTCGACGGATCCGCGCTCGACTGGCTGGAGGCCGGGGTCACCGGGCTGCGGCAGCTGGACGACCGGCTCGGCGGCGCGGCCGTACGGCACCGGGTGGAGGCCGATCTGCGGCTAGTCAACGGGCTGCTGCGGCGCGGGCTGCCCGGGCGCGCCGGACGCTGGGCGGAACGGCGGCTGCTGCGGGTGGCCGCGGACCTGGCCCAGCTCGGCGGCTGGGCCGCCACCGACTGCGGCCGCCACGGGGCCGCCCAGCGGCACTGCCTGACGGGCCTTCGGCTCGCGCACAGCGCGGGCGACCGGCCGCTGGCCGTCGCCCTGTGGGGCGCTCTCGCGCTCCAGTCGGTGATCGCTGACCGCCCGCGGGACGCGGTGGCCGCAGCAGAGGCGGCGGTACGGGCGGCGGGCGGCGGTCCTCCCTCGGTCCGTGCGCTGGCCGCGAGCCGGCTGGCCAGGGCGCACGCGGCGGCCGGCGCCGAGGGCGCCTGCCGGCGGGCCGAGGCCGAGGCGGAACGGCAGCTGGACGCGGCGGGCACGGACCCGGGGCCGCCGTGGCTGTACTGGCTGGGCACGGCCGAACTCACCGCGCAGCACGGCCTGTGCCTGCTCGCGCTCGGCCGGGCGGCCGAGGCGGCGCCGCTGCTGGACCGGGCGCTGGAGCGGCTGGAGCCGTCCTTCGTCCGCGACCGCAGCCTCTACTCGGCCCGCGCCGCCGAGGCGCACGCGCGTACCGGCGACCGGGACCGCGCCATGGAGCTGGGCCGGGAGGCCGCCCGGCTGTCCCGGCACTGCGGCTCACCGCGGCTGGCAGCGGCGCTCGACACGCTCAAGGGATGCCTGGACGAGGACGGGCGGCAGAGCAGGACAGTCATTACCTAACGATGACCGATTCCCCCGTACGGCCGGCTCCGTAACGTCGTGACCTGCAAGGAGACGGCGCAACCCGGCGCCGGCGACAGCAGGGAGACATCCGTCATGAGCGACATCCAGCAGCTGGTCGAGCAGTACATCGCGGTGTGGAACGAGACCGACCCGGCCGCCAGGCGACAGGGGATCGACGCGGTCTTCGCCGCCGACGCCCGCTACACCGACCCGCTGGCCGACGTCACCGGGCGGGACGCGCTCGACGCGGTGATCGCCGCCGTGCAGGCGCAGTTCGCGGGCCTGGTCTTCACCCTCGGCCCGGTCGACGCGCACCACGACATCGCCCGCTTCACCTGGGAGCTGGGACCGGCCGGCGGCGAGTCGCTGGTGGTCGGCTTCGACGTGGTCGCCACCGGCGCCGACGGACTGGTGCAGCACGTCCTCGGCTTCCTCGACAAGGTGCCGGCCGCCGCCTGACCTGGCGCTCCGCCGCTCAGCCCCCTTCTCGTGACAGGAGTTCCGTCATGGCCTCGGCCACCTCCACGCTCTCCCCGTCCGCGCCCGGGAGCGCCGCTCCGGACGCCGGACGGCCCGGTCTCGGCCTGCTGGTCCTGCTGGCCGCCACCTTCATGACCGCGCTCGACATCTTCATCGTCAATGTGGCGATACCCGCGGTGCAGAGCGATCTGGGGGCCGGCACCGCGGCGATCGAGTGGGTGGTGGCCGGCTTCGGCCTGGCCGTGGCCACCGGGCTGATCACCGCCGGCCGGCTCGGTGACATCTTCGGCAGGCGGCGGATGTTCACGGTGGGGCTCGCGCTGTTCACCGCGACCTCGGCGGCCTGCGGCTTCGCGCCGACCGCCGGGACACTGGTGGCGGCGCGGGTGCTGCAGGGGCTGTCCGCGGCCCTGATGGGCCCGCAGGTGCTGGCGATCCTGCAGACCGGCTGGACGGGCAGGGCGCAGGCCCGCGCGTTCAGCATGTACGGGCTGACGATGGGGGTCGGCGCGGTCTTCGGGCAGCTGATCGGCGGTCTGCTGATCAAGGCGGACCTGCTGGGGCTGGGCTGGCGGGCGTGCTTCCTGATCAACCTGCCGGTGGGCCTGGCGGCGCTGGCCGCCACACCGCGGGCGCTGCGCGAGTCGCGGGCGCCGCGGCGCCCGCGGCTGGACAACACCGGGGTGGCGCTGTCCACCGCCGCGGTCGTCGCCCTGGTGCTGCCGCTGATCCAGGGCCGTTCGCTGGGCTGGCCGCTGTGGACGTGGCTGTGCCTGGCCGGGTCCGCCGTGCTCTCCACGGTCTTCGTGGCCCACCAGCGGCGGCTGGGCGCGGCGGGCGGCGACCCGGTGCTCGACACCGCGCTCTTCCGGCAGCGCGGCTTCGCCGCCGGGGCGCTGGCGCAGCTGGTGTTCTGGGCCGGCCAGGGCTCGTTCTTCCTGGTCCTCGCCCTGTATCTGCAGGCGGGCCGGGGGCTCGACGCCCTGGCGTCGGGTGTGGTCTTCCTGGCCATCGGCGTCGGCTACCTGCTCACCTCGACCGCGGCGCACCGGCTCGCGGAACACCTCGGCAGCCGTACGGTGCCGGCGGGGGCGCTGTTCATGGCCGCGGGTCTGGGCGCGCTGTGGGCCGCGGTGCACGCGTCGGGCACCACCGGCAGCCTGTGGGAGCTGGTGCCCGGGCTGTTCCTTGACGGCGTCGGAATGGGCATGGTGATCGCGCCGCTCACCCATGACGCGCTGGCTACGGTCCCGGCGCACCTGGTCGGCGCGGCCTCCGGGGTGGTGGCGACCGTCCAGCAGGTCAGCGGTGCGCTGGGAGTCGCACTGATCGGCATCGTCTTCTACCACGCGGCGGGCGCCGGGGCGCCGGAGCACTACCCGCGCGCCTTCGGTCTCGGCCTGGCCTTCCTGCTGGCGCTCGAACTGCTGCTGGCCGCGCTCACCGCCCGCCGCCCCGGGGCGCGCTGACGCCGGGACACGCCGGACGGCAGCACGGGTGAGGGGCGCCCCTCCATGACGGGCGCCCCTCACCCGTGCACCGCCGGCCGTCCCGTCCGCAGGACCTGCCCCGGACGCGGTGGCGCCGCGCCGTTGATCCCCGGGGAGCGGGGAGCGGGCGTCAGGTGCGGACGAGCCGGACGACGGGGATGTCGCGGTCGGTGCGCTCCTGGTATTCGGCGTAGGGCGGGTAGACCTCCAGCAGGTGGGGCCACACGCGGGCCTTGTCCTCGGCGGACAGCACCTCGGCACGGGCCGCGAAGCGCTCGCCGAGCACGCGCAGGTGGACCTCGGGATTGGCGACGAGGCTGTTGAACCACAGCGGGTGCTCGGTGGCGCCGCCCTTGGAAGCGACGATCAGGTAGTCGTCGCCGTCACGGCCGTAGATCAGTACCGTGCGGCGCCACTCGCCGGTGCGGCGGCCCTGGTAGTCGAGCAGCAGGCAGGGCGAGCCCTTGAGGTCGGTGGCTTCGGTGCCGTCCGACTCCTCGTAGCGCTTGGCCTGTTCCGCCACCCACGATTCGGGGCTGATCTTCACCGTGGCGGGGTCGTAGACGGTCATCCGTATGCCTCCTAGAGGGTTGTCGGCAGCGCTTCCCACTCTAGATCCCCGCCCCGCCCCGGCTCAGCGGCGACGCCGTCTGGACGGGTACGACCAGCCGGAGCCGACTCCGGCGAGGTGCAGGGCCACGAAGCACAACCCCGCGATCATCAGGCTTATCGGCGTGAAGGCCGCGTCCGTGTCGGTGCTCGTGACGTTGATCAGGTAAGCGATGGCGAAGATGACGGCGCCCACGGCTGCCAGCATGTGACCCTCCTCGGCGATGGCCGCCTCTGCGGGCGGCGATCGGTCTCCGGACGCCGGCGGCGTCCGTCACCGACCGTCTGCCCGGCAACCGTCTTTCGACGCACGCCGGTTCGATTTCCGCGGCCGTACCGGGAGGCGGCTCACTCCTCCAGGCCGGGCGCGCCCCAGACCGGGAACCAGCGGGACAGATCGGCCTCCAGCCGCAGGTCGTTGGCGACCAGGGCATTGACCTGGAGTTCCAGCGCGTGGTCGCGCTTCTCGCCGGGCAGCGGCGCGAAAGGGTAGAAGGAACCTCTTTTGTAGAGGTAGACCAGGGCCATCCGGTGGCCCTCGGGATCGTGGAAGCCGACCAGGGAGCACAGCAGTTGCGGGCCGAAGCCGTTGGCCTCCAGCGCGGAATTGACGGCGTGCAGATCCGTGACGAGGTCGGTCATCCCGGTGGGCTCGTGCCGGGACTGCAGCCAGGTGTAGCCGTACGAGTCGCGGCTGGACTCGACCTCCAGCAGGGCGTGCAGGTCCTGCTGGACCTCGGTGAAGGCGCCGCCCTCGACAGCCGCGAAGCACACCGCACCCAGGCCGGTCGGGCGCAGTCCGCTCGCCGCCTGGAGGGTGATCGCGGCCGAGGACAGCCCGAAGAGCTGGTCGAGGTCGGGGCGGACCGGCTTGCTGCGGCCGAGCAGCACATCGAGCAGGCCCATCAGCGGCGGTCCAGTTCGACCGTGATGGCGGCGAGCTGGGCCAGCCGCTGTTCGAGGCTGGGGTGGGTGGCCAGCAGCTTGGAGACGGTGGGGCTGGTGGTGAGCGCGGGGGCGAAGTAGAACGCGTTGAAGGGCTCGGCGACGCGCAGGTCCTTGGTGGGGATCGCGGCCAGTTCGCCGCTGACCTTGGTGAGCGCGGAGGCCAGTGCCGACGGGCGGCCGGTCAGCAGGGCGGCGCTGCGGTCGGCGGACAGCTCGCGGTAGCGCGACAGCATCCGGGTGAGCAGGAAGCTGATCACATAGACCACCGCGCTGACCAGCGGTACGAGGATGAACAGGACGGCGGTGCCCGGGTCGCGGCTGCGCCGGAAGCCGCCCCACAGGCCGATCCGGGTGATGACGCCGGCCAGGATGCCGAGGAAGGACGCGATCGTCATCACGGCGACGTCCTTGTGCGCGACATGGGACAGCTCGTGCGCGACGACGCCTTCCAGCTCCTCCGGCTCCAGTCTGCGCAGCAGCCCGGTGGTGACGCACACCACCGTGTTGTTCTGATTGCGTCCGGTCGCGAACGCGTTGGGCACATCGGACTGGGCGACGGCGACCTTCGGCTTGGGCAGGTCCGCGAGCGCGCAGATCCGGTCCACGACGCCGTGCAGTTCCGGCTGCTCCTGCGCGCTGACCTCATGGGCGCCCATGCTGAATGCGGCGATCCGGTCGCTGAACCAGAACTGGACCACGAAGAGCAGTCCGGCGATGATCACAATGATCGGCCAGGCGCCGTGCAGCAGGGCGATCAGCGCGCCGACGAAGACGACATAGAGCAGTCCGATCAGGAACATCGTGACGACCATGCGGGTCGTCAGTCCCCGGTCCTGTGCGAAGCGGTTGCGTGGCATGGCCCCTCCCGAGCTGTGCGGGGGCGCGGGTCGCGGAGGGCGGCCCTGCGTGCTCCACTGGTTGTGAGTGTGCCTGCACCTTCAACTGTTGCACCGGTCCAACGACCGGGACGACCCTTCCGGTTCCGCTCATCGGGTCACATCGAGCACCAGCTTCCCCGTCGTGCGCCGGGCGCGCAGGTCGGCGTGCGCCACGGCCGCCTCGGAAAGGCCGTAGACGCCGCCGAGCCGGGGGCGGAGCCGGCCCTTCGCCGTCATGGCGAGCAGCTCGGCCAGCGGCTCGTGGTACATCCCCGGGCGGCCCAGGCAGTGCATCAGCCAGAAACCGACGACGGCCCGCGACCGGCCCATCAGCTGGGCGGGCTGCACCGGGGTGGGAGGGGTCCTCGACGCCATTCCGTAGGCGACCAGTCGGCCGAACGGGGCGAGGGCGGCCAGCGAGGCGTCGAAGACCGGGCCGCCGGTCATCTCCAGCACGATGTCGACCTTGCGTCCGCCGTTGGCCGCGGTCAGCCGCTCGGTGAGGCCTTCCGGGTCGCCGTCGACCGCGGCGTCGGCGCCCAGTTCCAGCGCCAGGTCGCGCTTGTCCTGGGTGGACGCGGTGGCGATCACCCGGCCCGCGCCGAACTCCTTGGCGAGCTGGACGGCGAGCGAGCCGGTGCCGCCGGCCGCCGCGTGCACCACGACGCTCTCGCCGGGCGCCAGCCGCGCCGACGTCCGCAGCAGGTGCCAGGCGGTGAGGCCCTGCACGATCAGCGCGAGCGCCTGACCGTCGGTGACGTCGTCGGGCACGTCGTGGGCCAGCGCCTCCTGGACGGCGGCCTTCTGGGCGTATCCCCCGTTGTCGGTGAGGGCGACGACCCGGCGGCCCCCGGCGGTCCGGCCGACGACCTCGGCGCCCGGCACCATGGGCAGGGTGGAGCGGGCGAGGTACGAATTCTCCACGGTGTGCGTGTCGGCGTAGTTCACCCCGGCCGAGTCGACGTCCAGCAGCAGCTGTCCCGCACCCGCGACCGGATCGGGCAGTTCGGCCACCTTCAGGACGTCGGGTCCGCCGAATTCGGTGATCTGTATCGCCCGCACGGCGACTCCTCCGGGGTAGGCCTCGCGCCGGGGTTCCGGCACGCTCCCGATATTACCGACTGGTCGGTACGGAGACCACCCGTGGCGGTGTGCCGCCGCCTTTCGGGGCCCTCGGCACATTCCCGCGCCTTCCCCCGCCTCCCTATGCGCCTTTCGGTGCCTCTCAGTGCCTCTCAGTGCCTCTCAGTGCTTTTCCGCGCCTGTCCTCGCCTGGCCACGCGCGTCCCGCCGCGGTCAGGCCGCGGGGACCGGCCGGGGCGGCGGCGGGCCCACATAGCGGGCGGACGGGCGGATGATCTTGCTGTCGGCGGCCTGCTCCAGGATGTTGGCGCTCCAGCCGACCACCCGGGCGGCGGCGAAGGTCGGCGTGAACATCTCCCGCGGCAGCCCGCACAGCTCCATCACCACACCGGCGTAGAACTCCACGTTGATGTGCAGCTCGCGCCCCGGCTTCAGCTCCGCGAGCAGCGCCTCCGCGCGCTCCTCGACCTGGACGGCGAAGTCGACCAGGTCGCCGCCGATGTCCTGGGCTATCCCCTTCAACAGCCGGGACCGCGGGTCCTCGGTGCGGTAGACGGGGTGGCCGAAGCCCATGATCCGCTCGCCGGCCGCGATGTGCTCGCGCAGCCAGCCGTCGATACGGTCCGGGCCGCCGATCGCGTCGAGCGTGTCGAGCGCGCGGCTCGGCGCCCCGCCGTGCAGCGGTCCCGACAGCGCGCCGACCGCGCCGACCAGGCAGGCCGCCAGGTCCGCGCCGGTCGAGGCGATGACCCGGGCGGTGAAGGTGGAGGCGTTGAAGCCGTGGTCGACGGTCGAGATCAGATACTGCTCGACGGCCCGCGCCCGGTCCCGGTCCGGCTCCTCGCCGGTGAGCATGTAGAGGTAGTTCGCGGCGTACGGCAGGTCGTCGCGCGGCTCGACGGGCTCAAGGCCGCGGCCGAGCCGGTGCAGCGCGGTCAGCAGTGTCGGTACGGCCGCGCAGGCGGCCAGCGCGTCGGCCTGCCGCCGGGCCGGGTCGAGGTCGTACAGCGGCCGGAATCCGGCGGCGGCGCCGGTCAGCGACAGCGCCGTACGCAGCCCCGCGAGCGGCCCCGACGCGCCGGTGGCGCGGGCCACGGCGGGCAGCGCGTCCTTGACGGCCGCGGGCAGGTGGCGCAGCCGCGCGGTCTGCCGGGTGAAGCGGGCGCGCTCCTGCGCGGTCGGCAGTGTGCCGTGGAACATCAGGTGCCAGACGTCCTCGAAGCCGCGGCTCGCGGCCAGCTCGACCGCCGAGAACTCGCGGTAGTGGTAGAAGCCCTCGGTTCCGCGGACGTCGCCGAGCACGGTGTCGGTGACGATCACGCCCTTGAGGCCGCGCGGGGCTTCGAGCGGGGCCGCCTGCGGCGGTGCGGTGGGCATTTCGGTGGTGGGCATCGGTTTCCTCCTCGGCTCTTGACTTGACTGTCCATGATTGATTATTAGTGTGTCAATGTTGATTGATCAATGTGGACGACAATAGATGCGGGGTGGATACGGTGGCGCCCATGACCGACGGAACAGCGGGCGGCGGCGAGCGCGAGCGCATCAGTACGCGGGAGGCCGCCGACCGGCTCGGCGTCAAGCCGGAGACGCTGTACGCGTACGTCAGCCGGGGGCTGCTCGGCAGCCGGCGCGCCGCCGGCGCGCGGGGCAGCACCTTCGACCCGTCGGAGGTCGCCGCGCTGGCGGCCAGGGGCCGTGCGGCCACCGCGGGCGCCCCCGCCTCGGGCGACACCGAGGGCGGCTGGGGCCGGATCCGTACCGGCATCACGCTCATCGACCCGGCCGCCGACAGCTACGCCTTCCGGGGGGTGGACGCGGTCGCCCTCGCGGAGGCGTACGCGTACGAGGAGGTCGCGGAGTGGCTGTGGACCGGGGAGCTGGTCCCCGGCGTCCACTTCACCGCTCCCCCGGCGCCGCTGGCCGCGGCCCGGGCCGCGGCAGGCGCGCTGCCCGCCGGCAGCGGGCCGATGGACCGGATGCGGGTCGCCGTGATCGCCGCGGGCGGGGCGGATCCGCTGCGCTTCGACCTCGCGCGGGACGCGGTGCTCGGGTCGGCGCGCGGGCTGATTCCGACGCTGGTCGACGCGCTGCCGCCGGCCGGCGGGGAAGCCGTGGACAGTGCCGCGCCGATCGCCCGGCGGCTGTGGTCGCGGCTCACCGCGCGGGACGCGGACCCGGGGTCGCTGCGGGTGCTGGACGCGGCGCTCGCGCTGCTCATCGACCACGACCTGGCCGCGTCGACGCTCGCGGTGCGGGTCGCGGCGTCCGCCCGCGCCCACCCCTACGCCGCCGTGTCCGCCGGGCTCGGCGCGCTCGACGGGCCGCTGCACGGGCAGGCCAGCGCGCTGGCCCACCGGATGCTCCGCGATGTCCTGGACCAGGGCGGCGCCGGCCCCGTGGTCGCCGCGCACCTGCGGGCCGGGCAGCGCGTGCCGGGGCTCGGCCACCGGCTCTACCGCGGCGAGGACCCCCGGGCGCGGCTGCTGCTCGCGCGGCTCGCCGAGGTGCCCGCGGCAGCGGACGCGCTCGCCGCGGCGCGCGACACCGTCGCCACGGCGGCGCGGCACACACCGCTGCACGCGAATGTCGATCTGGCGCTCGCGGTGCTGTCGGTCGCCTCGGACATGCCGGCGGAGGCGGGCGAGGCGATCTTTGCCGTGGGCAGGACCGCGGGGTGGGTCGCGCACGCGCTGGAGGAGTACGGGGAGCGGGCCTTGCGGATGCGGCCCACCGGAATCTATGTCGGGCCGGCGGCCCCTCGCCCGCTTCCCCCCGGCGGGGGGCGGTGAGGTCTGCGGTCCCGGCGCGGTTCCTCACGGCCGTGGGGGGTGCCACGTGGCCTGGCATCACACGTGCGGTGCGCTGTGGCCGGGTGCGCAGTTCCCCGCGCCCCCCGGGAGGCGCCCCTTGGCGTGACGCGCCTCCTCAGCTGCGTCGTGGTCGCCTGCGGAAATCCCCGCCCCCCGGGTGGGTGCCACGTGGCGTGGCGCTAACTCCTCAGCGGCATCGTGGCCTGGTGCGCTCCCCCTGTCCGCAGTTGGGCCGACCTGGTGCGTAGCGCGATCCCCGCACGTCAGAGGCGCAGGCGGGCTGTTCTGCCAGTGGTGAACAACGGCCCGGCCGGGGGCGGCGGTCGCTACGGTCCAGGGTTATGACGACGGTGACCGCACGCACGGTCGAGTATCCGGCCGATGGGCTGACGATGATCGGGCACCTCGCGCTCCCGGCGGGGGTCGGCCGCCGACCCGCGGTCCTGCTCGGGCCCGAGGGGCCGGGGCTGAACGACTTCCAGCGCCGCCGGGCCGACGCGCTGGCCGAGTTGGGGTACGTGACGCTGGCCTTCGACATCAACGGGGGGCGCTGGTTCACCGACCCCGCGGAGATGCTGGCGCACGTGACCCCGCTGCTCGCCGATCCCGACCGTATGCGGGACATCGGCCACGCGGCGCTCGACGTGCTGCGCGCGGAACCGCGCACCGACCCGGACCGGATCGCCGCCGTCGGCTACGGCACCGGGGGTGCGATCGCGCTGGAACTCGGGCGCGACGGCGTCGACCTGCGCGCGATCGGGACGGTCAACGCGACCACCACGGGCCGGCCGGGCGAGGCGGCACGCATCCGCTGCCCGGTGTGGGCCGGGGTCGGGTCGGAGGACCCGATCATGCCGCCCGCGCGACGGGAGGCGTTCACCGCCGAGATGCAGGCCGCGGGCGTCGACTGGCGCCTGGTGGTCTACGGCGGCGCTTTGCACGCCTTCCACCACCCGCCGGTCGACCAGGCCGTGGTCCCCGGGGTGGGCCACCACCCGCGGCACGCGCAGCGAGCCTGGCGCGATGTCGTCGGCCTGCTCACCGAGTGCCTGCCCGTAACGGAGTGAGCCGGTCGGCGGCCGGGAACGCGGCCGGCCGGCTCTGACCAGGCTCCCGCCCGCCGGTCACCGCGGCAGGTTTTGGGCGGGGGTGGTCAGGGCGGACCACTCCGGGTCGAGCTGGCCGGGGACCATGCGGCCGGCGGAACGCCACTGCGCGGCGAGGGCGGCGAAGACCGGGACTTCCGTGCCGTGCCGCAGAACCGTTCCGCCACGTGCCGTCACGTCGGTGGCCTGCGCTGTTCTCTGCCTCTGCGTCGGTGCCGTACAGGGACGACGGGTGTGCGGCGCCGCACGCCATGGACGCGGCGCCGGCGCCACTCGGACGAGTGGGGACACGTCCCCGGCGGGCCGGAATTTCCCGGCGCCGCCGCCCGTTGTGGCTGGCATGAGCACTGTGGAGCTGACCAAGGAGAATTTCGACGAGGTCGTGTCCGCCAACGACTTCGTCCTCATCGACTTCTGGGCCGCCTGGTGCGGGCCGTGCCGGTCCTTCGCACCGGTCTACGACAAGTCCTCGGAGAAGCACCAGGACCTGGTCTTCGCGAAGGTCGACACGGAGGCCCAGCCCGAGCTTGCGGCGGCCTTCCAGATCCAGTCGATCCCGACGCTGATGATCGTCAGGGACAAGGTGGCGGTCTTCGCCCAGCCGGGCGCGCTGCCCGAGCCCGCGCTGGAGGACGTCATCGCGCAGGCCCGCGCGCTGGACATGGCCGAGGTCCACAAGTCCGTCGAGGAAGCCCAGGCACAGCAGGGCTGACCTCCCGCTGACGAGCCCGGCGGCGCACAGCGCCGACCGGGCTTTTCGGCGTTCCCTGACACCCGGCCGGCGACCTGCCCGGCCGTTGTCAGTGGTCGGCCCTACCCTCATGGAGTGGGTGGAGCCGTCGACGCCGGAGCCGGGCGGGTGGCCGTCGTGGCCGATCCGGTCGGCGGCGGCGGACGGCTGCGCGGGGTCGGGCGGTGCCATGACGTGAAGCTGGTCGAGACGCTGCTGCTGGGCCAGGAGGGCAGGCACGGCAGGCCGCGTTCGCTGGGGGCGGCCTGGGCACGGCTGCACGACCTGCCCGAGCCGCCGGACGCGCCGGAGTCGGGCGCCGACGACCAGCCGGTGCTGTTCGCCGCCGACCGCCACCATCTGCCGCCCGGCGCCGACCCGCTGGCAGCGCTGGTGGAGGTGCATGCCGCCCAGCAGCGGCGGATCGCCGCGGGCGAGCGGCCGGACCGGATGCGGCTGCTGTGCGCGGCGGAGTCCGCGGGCGCGCTGGCGGCCGTCGAGATGGGCAGGGACGGTCTGCCGTGGAGCGCGCGGGCGCACGACGACCTGCTGACCGGGCTGCTCGGCCCGCGCCCGGCCGGCGGCGCCCGGCCGGCCGGGCTCGGTGAGCTGGCGCAGCGCATCCAGGACGCGCTGGGCCGCCAGGTCAATCCCGACTCCCCCGCCCAGTTGCTGCCCGCCTTCGCGCGGGTCGGTGTGCACCTGGCCTCGACCCGTTCGCACGAGCTGCGCAAGGTCGAACACCCGGCGGCCGAGCTGCTGCTGCGCTACAAGGAGCTGTCGCGTATCCATGCCGCCCACGGCTGGGCGTGGCGCGAGGCCTGGGTGCGCGAGGGCCGTTTCCGGCCGGAGTACGTGGTCGGCGGTGTGGTGTCGGGGCGGTGGGCGACCCGGGGCGGCGGGGCACTGCAGATTCCCCGGCCGCTGCGGGCCGCCGTGGTCGCCGACCCCGGCCACCTGCTGGTGGTCGCGGACGCCGGCCAGTTGGAGCCGCGGGTGCTGGCCGCGATGTCCGGCGACCGGGGCCTGGCCCGGGCGGCGGCCGGCGGCGACCTCTACGCGGCGGTGGCCCGTGACGCCTTCTCCGGGGACCGCCCGCGGGCCAAGATCGCGCTGCTCGCCGCGATGTACGGGCAGACCAGCGGCGAGGCGGGGCAGTTGCTCGCGGTGATGCGGCGGCGCTTCCCGGTCGCGCTGGCGCTGGTGGAGGCCGCGGCCCGAACCGGCGAGGCGGGCGGGATCGTACGCTCGCAGCTCGGCCGTACGTCGCCCGCGCCGTCGGCCGACCGGTTCGTGGACGAGGCGGCGGACCCGGCGGACGGGGCGTCACCCGATCGCAGGGCGGCGAGGTCGTGGGGGCGCTTCACGCGGAATTTCGTGATCCAGGCGAGCGCCGCGGACTGGGCGCTCGCGATGCTGGCCGCGCTGCGCCGCGAATTGGCCGCGATCGGCGCGGCGCCGCGGCTGGTGTTCTTCCAGCACGACGAGGTGGTCGTGCACACCCCGGCGGACCTCGCGCCCGCCGTGGAGTCCGCTGTCGCGGCGGCGGCCGGCGAGGCCCGTCGGCTGGTCTTCGGCGACACCCCGGTGCCCTTCCCGCTGGAGACGCACGCGGTGGAGCGCTACGCGGACGCGAAGTAGCCCGCCGGGGGCGCCGCCCCGGTCACTTGTCGGCCGCGGCGTCGGAGTCGGCGGCCGCGGCGGCCGAGTCGGCGTCGTCCAGCAGCTTCTGCATGTGGGCGACGTCCGAGGCGGCGGGCGCCGGCGAGGTGCTGCCGGGGCTGCCCGGACTGCCGGCCGCGTGGCCGTGGCTGCCGCAGCCGGTGAGCAGCAGCGCGGCCAGCGCCCCGGCCGGCAGCACGGCCAGCGCCCGGCGGTGGGCCCGGCTCATTTGCCGCTGCCCTTCGCGGTGTTCTTCGCGCCGTTCTCCGCCGCGCCCTTGGCCTTGTCCTTCGCCGGGAAGTGCTGGGTGCCGCACCAGCCGCGGACCGCGTCGAGGTCGGTCGAGCGCTTGGTGAGCGTCGGGACCAGCGACTGGCGGAAGGTCAGCCTGTCCTTGAGGAACGTCGAGACGGCCGTGTCGCCCTTGGCGTCGGCGTGGGAGATCCGCTGCTGGAGCCGGGCGATCGAACCGCGTTCCGCGGCCGGCCCGTTCAGCCGGGCCAGTGCCCGGTCGATGCGCGCGTCGACCGTCGGCAGCCGCTTGCACAGCGCGCGGGCGCCGTCGCCGGTCGGCGCCTTGCCCGCCGAGGTGGCGGCGGCGGAGGGCGTGGGGGTGGTGTCGGCGGCGGCGGTCCCGGCCGCGGTGAGCAGGGCGGCAGCCGCCGCGGTGACGGCGATCGCGGTACGGGTGGTGCGCATGGGTGACCTCCTCGGTGACAGCACCGGCTGCTGCGCGGTGCGGGTGTCGCCAGGAGGCTAGGAGCGGTCTTTGTGGAAATCTTGTGGGGCGGCGGGAGCGGCGGCGTCCGCGGTGAGCCAGTCGCGCCGGCGGGGCAGGGCGGGCCCCTGGGCCATGCGGGGGATGTCGAGGACGAACCAGGCGCCGGGCGCTCCGTCGGGGCGGTCGGTCACGGTGACGGCGCCGTTGTGCAGGGCGGCCTGCTGGCCGACCAGCGCCAGGCCGAGGCCGGATCCCGGGCTGTCGGGGCGGCGGTGGAAGCGGGTGAAGACCGAGTGCCGGGCGGCGGGCGGCACGCCGGGCCCGTGGTCGCCGACCGTCAGCCGTACGGCAGCGCCGTCCGCGTCTGCCCGCAGGGCCGCCTCGATCGGGCCCGCCCCGTGCACGACGGCGTTGGTGAGCAGGTTGTCGACGGCGGAGCGCAGGCCCTGCGGCCAGCCGCGTACGACACAGGGCCCCGTGGCGTGCGCGGTGACCGGCGCGTCGGGATGGTCGCGGCGCAGGTCGCGTACCGCGGAGTCGAGCAGGTCGGCGAGGTCGACGGGCACGAAGGCGTCGGCCTCGACCAGGTCGCCCTGGGCGAGGGTGCGCAGCATCACCAGCAGGTCAAGCAGCCGTTCGTGGCCGGCCCGCAGGTCGGCGACGACCTCGGCGCGTTCGGCCCCCTCGGGCGCCGGGTCGCCGTCCAGCACGTCGAGGTTGATCCGCATGCTCATCAGCGGGGTGCGCAGTTCGTGCGAGGCGGCCGAGGAGAAGGCACGCGCGGTGGCCAGGGCCTCGGCGGTACGGGCGGCCTGCTCGTCGTAGCGGGCCAGCACGGTCCGCAGGGCGCGGGCCAGGCCGTCGACCTCGGGGACGCCGGTGCGGGTGTGGTCGAGCCGGGCGGCGCTGGTCCGCGGGTCGATGCCGGCGGCCCTGCGCTGGAGCGCCAGCAGCGGGCGGGCGAGGCGTACGGCGGCGAGCCAGGCGGCGAGCCCCGCGACCGGCGCGGTCAGCAGGGCGACGGTGAGCACCCGGCGGCGTACGTGCGCGATCTGCCGCCGGCCCGCGGTGTCGGTGGCGTACAGCCACAGGGTGCCGCTCGCGGCAGGCCGCACCGCGGTGAGCGGCACGGCCAGCACCCGCCAGCTCTGCGGGCCGGCCGCGACGGTGACCGGGCGGGCGGCGTCCTGCGCCGGGGGCAGGGTGACCGAGGCGGCGGGCTGCGGGCCGCCGGTGACGGTGACGGTGCCGCCGGGGCCGGTCACCCGGATGCCGACGTCGAGCGCGGCGGTGAAGAGCTTGCGCTGCCTGGCCTGTTCGACGCTCGCCGGGCGGTCGTTGGCCATCGCCCGCAGCAGGCCGAGGGCTTCGGGGTGTACGGCGGCGGCGCGTTCGCGCAGATGGGCGTCGGCGGCGGCGTGCACGTCCCGGCCGACCAGCCGGACCATGATCCAGCCGGAGCCGAGGACCAGCAGCGGGACGACGACCGCGACGGCCAGCGCGATACGGGTGGACAGTCTCATGTGCCGCTCCCGCCGCCGTCGCCCGGGCGCAGGACGAAGCCGACCCCGCGCACGGTGTGCAGGATCCGGGGGCGCCCGCCGGCCTCGAGTTTCCGCCGCAGATAGCTGACGAAGGTGTCGACGGCGTCGGTGCGCACCTCGAAGTCGTAGCCCCACACCCGGTCGAGCAGCTGATCGCGGGTCAGGACGATGCCGGTGTTGCGGGCCAGCGTCTCCAGCAGCTCGAACTCCCTGCGGGTCAGGTCGAGCGGGTCGCCGTCCCGGGCGGCGGTCCTGGCGGCCGGGTCGAGCACCAGGCCGCAGGCGCGCACCTGGTCGTCGGGGCGGGGCGGGCGGCGGCGCAGCAGGGCGCCGAGCCGGAGCACCAGCTCTTCCAGCGCGAAGGGTTTGACCAGGTAGTCGTCGGCGCCCGCCTGGAGTCCCGCGACCCGGTCGGCGACCTCGTCGAGGGCGGAGAGCACCAGCACCGGCAGGTCGTTGCCGGCGGCGCGCAGGGTGCGGCAGACCTCGATGCCGTCGATGCCGGGCATGGAGATGTCCAGCACCAGCACGTCGGGGGCGGTGGGGCCGGCGAGCAGGCCGAGTGCGGCAGCGCCGCCGTCCGCCTCGCCGACGGTGAAGCCGCGCAGCCGCAGGGCGCGGCCCAGCGAGCGGCGGATGGCGGCGTCGTCGTCCACCACCAGGACCCTCCCGCGCCCGTCGCCGCCCGGTGGCGTGGTGCCTGCGTCGTCCGTCATCGCCGTCGTGCCTCCGCTCCCCGGCCGCCGTCACATGATGCATCGCGGGAACCATGCCTGCGCGGCCGGGGAGCGGAGTGCTGGTGCCGGGGTCTCACCCGCCGTACTGGGCGAAGGTGCGGGTGAAGTCCCAGGCCTGCTGCGAGACACCCGAGCAGGTGTCGTCATTGGGGTAGCCGCCGGGGCAGGGCCGGTCCCGGTTGGCGGACCAGAAGGTCAGCCGGGCCAGGTGGTGGGTCTGCGCGTAGGCCAGGATGGTGCGGAAATCGGCCACGGTGACGGTCTCGTTGTTGTCGGTGATGCCGTTCATCGAGGAGATGCCGCTGTGCCGGTATGCCTGGTCGTCGGTGTAGCCGTAGGCGTTCTTCACCGCGTTCTTGAGGCCGTCGGCGGCCTTGGTGGTGAGGGTGCCCATGTTCTGGCCGGCGCCGCCGAAGTCGAACGGCATGATCGTCCAGCTGTCGACGGTCAGGCCGGAGGCCGCCGCCTTGTTGATCAGGCCGGTGTCGGGGCCGCTCTGCCCGGTGCCGATGGTGACGTAGACCGCGATGCCGGGGTTGTTGGCCTTGACGGTCTTGAGCGCGTCGACGGTGCGCTGCTGGACGGTGCCGTTGCTGTAGGCGTCGGCCTCGATGTCGATGTCGATGGCCCGCAGCCCGTAGGCGCTGATCACCTTCTGGTAGGCCCCGGCCAGCGCGCTCGCGCTGGTGCAGGACTGCTCCAGCTTGTTGCCGCTGTAGCCGCCGAAGGACGGGATGACGTCGCCGCCGGCCGCCCTGACCTTGTTGATGGTGGCCTGGTCGACGCCGCCGGTCAGCGCGCGTCCGCCGTCCCACTGCGGGTTGCAGGTGCCGTTGCTGAGCACGAAGGCGAGGGTGAACCACTTCACGCCGGTGGCGTTCATGATCGTGGTCGGGTCGGGCGGGTTGCCCCAGCCGTTGTAGAGGTACGGCGCCACGGCCTGCACGCCGTTGGCGGGCGGTGGACTGGTCGGGGGTGTGCCGCCGCCGGCCGGCAGCGTCCACTTCTGGTTGGCGGAGCCGGAGCAGTCCCAGATCTGCAGCCGGGTGCCGTTGGCCGAGCTGGGGCCCGTCGCGTCGAGGCAGCGGCCGGAGCCGGCGTTGACCAGTTGTCCGCCGCTGGCGGTCCATTTCTGGGCGTTGCTGCCGTTGCAGTCGTAGAGCTGCACCTTCGTACCGTTGGCGGTGCCCGCGGCGGTGACGTCCATGCACTTGCCGAGCGCGCGGAGCGTACTGTCGGAGCCCACCGTCCAGGACTGGGCGGCCGTGCCGTTGCAGTCGTAGAGCTGCACCGCGGCGCCGTTGGCACTGCTCGCGCTCGCGACGTCGACGCACTTGCCGCCGTAGCCGGTGATCGCGCCCGACGGGTCGGCGCCCGAGGCCTGGGTGATGCCGAAGGTGCCCAGGGTGCCGGCGGCCAGGGCGGTGGCGAGCAGGATGGCGTGTTGTCTTCTCATCAGCCGTTCACGGTCCACTTCTGGTTGGCGGTGCCGGAGCAGGTCCAGATCTGCAGCCGGGTGCCGTTGGCCGAACTGTTGCCTGTCGCGTCGAGGCACTTGTTCGCCGCGGGATTGACGATGTCGTGGGCGGCGGTGACGGTCCATTTCTGGGCGTTGCTGCCGTTGCAGTCGTAGAGCTGCACCTTCGTGCCGTCGGCGGTGCCGGCCGCGGTGACGTCCATGCACTTGCCGAGCGCCCGGATCGTGCCGTCGGAGCCCACCGTCCAGGACTGGGCGGCCGTGCCGTTGCAGTCGTAGAGCTGCACCGCGGCGCCGTTGGCACTGCTCGCGCTCGCGACGTCGACGCACTTGCCCGCGAGGCCGGTGATGGCGTGGCCGGTGCCGGTGCCGCCGCCCGAGGTGTCGGAGGTGGTCACATGGACGTAGTCGACCACGAGCTGCTGCGGGAAGGCGGTGCTGCCGTCGGGGTCGCCGGGCCAGTAGCCGCCGACCGCGAGGTTCATGATGAGGTAGAAGGGGTGGTCGAACACCCAGCGGTTGCCGCCCACGTCGGCGGGCGTGCGGGTCTCGTAGACGTTGCCGTCAACCGACCACTTGATCGAGTTGGGCGCCCAGTCGACGGCGAAGGTGTGGAAGGCGTCGGAGAAGCTCTGCCCGTTGGGCAGCGTGTAGCCCGCGCCGATGCCGGCCGAGCCGGAGTAGCCGGGGCCGTGGATGGTGCCGTGGACGCTGCCGGGCTCGAAGCCGACGTTCTCCATGATGTCGATCTCGCCGCTGTTGGGCCAGCCGGCCGAGCCGATGTCGTTGCCGAGCATCCAGAACGCCGGCCACATGCCCTGGCCGCGCGGCAGCTTCATCCGGGTCTCGAAGTGGCCGTAGGCCTGGGTGAATTTCTGCGGGGTGGACAGCCGCGCCGAGGTGTACTGGCAGGTGCCGTACCAGCACTGGTAGTTGGCCGGATTCTCCTTGCGGGCGGTGATGACCAGGTCGCCCTGGCCGTCGAGGGCCGCGTTGTGGGTGCCGCTCGTGTAGTACTCGCGCTCGTGGTTGTTGACGTTGTCACCGGTCTCGTAGCCCCATTTGGAGCTGTCGACCGCGCTGCCCGCGGCGCCGTTGAAGTCGTCGGTGAAGGTGGCGGTGGCGGCGGCCGGCGCCGCTGCGGGCACGGCGGCGGCCCGCGCGGGGGACGCGGTCTGCTGGAGCAGGCCGCCGACCAGCAGGGCGGCTGCGGCCAGCAGCGGGAGGGGGCGTATCCGTCTGAACCGTCGGGTGGGGGGTGATGCCGACATGCCGGACTCCTCGGTAGGGGCGGCGGAAGAACACAGGACCCAGAGCGGTCATGCTCCTGACATTCGGCGAGCCGGACCGCACCCCGGGCGGATGCTGCTCACCCGGGGCGGACTTCGCTCACGTCTTAGTTCAGGACGTGATTTAAATGGCCGGGCGAAGTGCCGTCAATACTTCCGACAAAGGTCTGTACCAAGAACTTCCCGCGGACCCCTCACAGTTCTCTGCGCCGCACCAGCACCGCCAGCACCAGCACCCCGGGCACCAGCGGCAGCCAGGCCGTCACCAGCCGGTAGCCCAGGACGGCGGAAGTGGCGGCGACCGCGGAGGCGCCGGCGGTGACCAGCGCGAGGCCGAGGGCCGCGTCCAGCGAGCCGAGGCCGGCCGGCGTCGGCAGCCAGCCGGCCGCGGTGCTGGCGAACAGGTACGCCACCACGACCCCGCTCACCGGCACCGGCGCGTGCAGCGCGCGCACCACCGAGACCACCACGGCCGCGTGCATGGCGGGGAAGGCCAGCGAGCCGCCCCACAGCGCCACCACCCGGGCCCGGTTGCCGTGCAGCACGCGGACGTCGCGGGCGACCGAGCCGAGGAAGTCCCGCAGCCGGTCGCGCAGCCGGCGGGCGCACCGGGTCAGCACCACGCCGCCCGCCACGAGCGCCGCCACCACCCCCGCGATCACCAGCGGGTGGTCGGGGACCTCGGGCCCGCCGCCGGTGACCCGGTGCAGGTGCAGGGCGCCGGGGAAGAGCACGAGCACCGCGAGCAGCAGCGCGACCCGGCCGATCACCGCGGCGCAGGCGCGTACCGCGAGCGCCGCCACCGAACGGGTCGGGCTCAGCCCCCTGCGCACCAGGAACCGCAGGTTGACGGCGTTGCCGCCGACGCCGGCCGGCAGCACGTGGTTGGCGGCCGAGGCGGCGAACTGCGCGGCCAGCAGCAGCCCGGCCGGCAGCCGTTCGACGACCGCGCCCTGCTGGGCGGTGGCCGAGCAGACCCAGGTCATGAAGGCGGCGCAGCAGGCGACCGCGAGCCACTCGCCGTCCGCGGCGCCGAGCCGGCCGGCGCTGGAGCCGATCATCGCCCACTTGCTGGACACCAGCACCGCGACGGCGACCACCGGCAGCAGCACCGCCATCGACCGGACAGAAGCGCGCTGCCAGCCGCCACCCTCGCTGCGGGCGATGGACACGGGGACTCCTCGTCGCGTGGGGCACGGCGACGGGGCGCCGCAGGGAGCGGGACAGCGGTCCTGGCGGTGGTGGGGAACGGGGCCGGGC
>NZ_JAJSYW010000107.1:0-23060 GCF_036815005.1 Streptomyces sp. IBSBF 2435
CCCGACACCCCCGACGCGCCCGGCCCCGGCCCGGCGGCCGACCGGCCGCCGCTGCGCGCCCTGGACACCCGGCCGGGGGACCAGGAACTGCTGGCCGCCCGGCTCGTACCGCTGCGCCACCCCGGGCAGTGGCTCTCCGCCGCCGCGCTGCTGGTGCTGTTCGCGATGCTGGTGCACACCCTGGTCACCAACCACCGCTTCCAGTGGGACGTCGTCGGCCAGTATTTCCTGCGCGGCTCGATCATGCACGGCCTGGAACTCACCTTGTGGCTCACGGCCGCCGTGATGACCAGCGGTTACCTGCTCGGCATCGGGGTCGCCGCGATGCGCCTGTCCGGCAACCCGATCCTGCGCAGCCTGAGCTTCGGCTACGTATGGCTGGTCCGCTCGGTCCCGCCGCTGGTCCAGCTGCTCTTCTGGTTCGAACTGGCCTCGCTGTACCCCCGGTTGTCGGTGGGCGTGCCCTTCGGCCCGGAATTCGGCAGCGTCGGGACCGCCCACCTCTTCAGCGGCATCCTGGCCGCCTACGTCGGACTCACCCTGGACGTGGCCGCGTTCGCCGGCGAGATCGTCCGCGGCGGAATCCTGTCCGTCGACCCCGGCCAGCGCGAGGCCGCCAGGGCGCTCGGCCTGCGCGACGGCCGGATCTTCCGCCGGGTCGTGCTGCCGCAGGCCATGCCGGCGATCGTCCCCGCCTCGGGCAACCTGCTGATCGGCATGCTCAAGGCGACCTCGATCGTCAGTGTGATCGCCGTGCAGGACCTGCTGTACTCCACCCAGTTGATCTACAACCAGAACTTCCTGATCATGCCGCTGCTGCTGGTCGCCACGATCTGGTACGTCATCCTGACCACGCTGCTGTCGGTCGGGCAGTTCTACGTCGAGCGCTACTACGCGCGCGGCAGCAGCCGGGCGGACAAGCCGCCGGCCCGCGGACTGTGGCAGGTGACGCGCTCCAACATCCCGCTGTTCGGCCGGTCCAGGACCGATCTGATGGGGCTGTCATGACCGGCACCGAACGTCCGCTGGTGCGGATCCGCGGACTGCGCAAGAGCTTCGGCGCCCACGTCGTCCTGGACGGCATCGACCTGGACGTGCGCCAGGGCGAGGTCACCGTGCTGCTCGGCCCGTCCGGCTCCGGCAAGTCCACGCTGCTGCGCTGCGTGAACCACCTGGAGAAGCCGGACGCCGGCTTCGTGGAGATCGGCGGCGACGTGATCGGCTACCGCCGCGACGGCTCCCGGCTGCACGAGCTGCGGTCCCGATCGGTCACCGGGCAGCGGGCCGATGTCGGCATGGTCTTCCAGCAGTTCAACCTCTTCCCGCACATGACGGTGCTGGAGAACATCACCGAGGCGCCGGTCGCCGTCCGCGGCCTGTCCCGCAAGCAGGCCGCCGTCCGGGCCCGCGAACTGGTCGAACGGGTCGGCCTGGCCGGCCGCGAGAACTCCTACCCCCGGCAGATGTCCGGCGGCCAGCAGCAGCGGGTCGCCATCGCCCGCGCGCTGGCCATGGAGCCGCGGCTGCTGCTGTTCGACGAGCCGACCAGCGCGCTGGACCCGGAACTCGTCGGTGAAGTCCTCGCCGTGATGCAGGACCTGGCGCTCAGCGGAATGACCATGATCGTCGTCACGCACGAGATCGGGTTCGCCCGGAAAGTGGCCGACACGGTGGTCTTCCTGGACGGCGGCCGCATCATCGAGTCCGGCGCGCCCGCGGACGTACTGACCGATCCCCGGCACGAGCGGGCCCGGTCGTTCCTGGCGGCCGTGCTGTAGCGGCTCCCACGTCTTGTCGGCGCCACCTCTTTGCCGACGCCTGCCGCCTTTCGCCGGCGCCCTCCGCTTTCCCCGCCGTCTTCCTCCTGCCCTGCCGCCGTCCTCTTGCCCTTGCCGCCTTACCGCGGCTTTCCCGCAGCTTTCCCGCCGCCCTACCGCAGCTTTCCGCAGCGCCCTCTTGCGCAGCCGTCGCCGCCGCCGGCCCGCAGCTCCTCCTGGCTCCACCCGCACGCTCCACCCTGGTGAAAGGCACCCCCGTGAGCACCGAAAGCCGTTCCAGCCGCCCGATCCCGCGTTTGGCCGCCACCGCCGCCGTCACCGCGGGCCTTGTCCTCCTCGCCGCCTGCGGGAGTTCCTCCGACTCCGACGGCTCCGGCACCCCGAAGAGCAGCAGCAAGGGCTCCGCGGCGCCCGGCGCGAAGGCCGCGGACTCCAACGGGGTGCCGACGCAGGACGTGCTGTCCGGCATCGCCGCCGACCCGGCGCTGAAGGCGGAACTGCCCGCCGAGGTGCGCGACAGCGGGAAGCTGATCCTGGGCACCAGCCAGACGCCCGGCCTCACCGGCCTGCCGCACGGCGGCGAGGTGGACGGCAGGCAGGTCGGCCTCGACGTCGACCTGCGCGAGGCCGTCGCCAAGGTGCTCGGCGTCCGGTGGGACGTGCAGTACGGCACCTTCCCCACCGTGATCCCCGGTGTGCAGAACGGCCGTTACGACGTCGGGCAGGACAACTTCGGCGCCACCAAGGAGCGCGAGAAGGTGGTCGACTTCGCCACCTACCTCAACGACGGGCAGTCCTTCCTCGCCGCCAAGGACGTGCCGGTCGACACCGTCAAGCAGCTCACGGACCTGTGCGGCCTGACCATCGCCACCAGCCCCGGTTCGACCTTCCAGCAGATCCTGACCGATGGCGCGGGCAAGTGCGCCGCGATCGGCAAGAAGCCGTACAAGGTGGAGTATTACGCGGACAACGGCACGATCCTGCTCGGCCTGCAGAACGGAAAGGTGCAGGTCAGCTTCGGTCCGACGCTGGGCGTGAAGTACCAGTCGGCGCACGTGCCGAACACGAAGTTCCTGGGCGAGATCAGCACCACCCCTGTGGGCTTCGTCACCGCCAAGAACTCGCCCATCGCCAAGGCCCTGAGCGACGCGGTCAACAAGCTGATCGCCAGCGGTGACTACGCGAAGATCTTCGCGAAGTGGTCGCTGCCGGGCAGCGGTATCCCCCAGTCGGTGCTGAACCCGACGCCCACTTTCTGAGTCTGCCGCAGACCGCTTCGGCGTCGGCCGGTTACGCCGGACTCCCCGCCCTGCGCCCGCTATTGCGCGGGGGCGGGGAGTTGGGCTGCGAGCCGAGTGAACGCGAGGGCCACGCGCCCGGCCGTACCCCCGGCGGCTACGGCGTCAGCACGATCCGGCCGAACACCTCGCCCGCGTCCATCTTCCGGTGCGCCAGCACGGCCTGCTCCAGCGGCAGCAGTTCGTGCACCACCGCGTGCAGTTCACCGCGGGCCGCGGCGGCGAACTGCTCGGCCCGCACGGCACGCCGCTCGGCCCCCGGCACGGTGTCCGTGCTGAAGGTGGCGAAGGTCAGCGACTTCTGGAACGCCGCCACCATCGCCATGCCGAAGTCCGCCGGCGGTGGGCCGGCGACCACGCCGACGGCCACCATGCGACCGTTCGGACGGAGCCTGGCGAAAAAGGCGGGCATGTCCGCGCCGGCGACGATGTCGATGATGACGTCGTAGCCCGCGGGAGCGTCCTCGCCGCCCGCGCCCGAGCGGTCCAGCACATGGGTCGCGCCGAGTTCGCGCAGCCGGTCGCCGCGCCCGGCCGACGACGTCGTGACCGCCAGCGCGCCGGCCCCGCCGCGGGCCGCGAGCTGGACCGCCATGATGCCGATGCTGCCGGCCGCGCCGCGCACCAGCACCGATTCGCCGGGCGCGAAGTGGACGTGGGCGAGGGCGAAGTGGGCCACCGCCCCGGAACTCCCCAGCGTCACCGCGTCGGCGGCGGAGAGGTCCGCGGGGAGCGGCAGGATCTCCTCGACGGCGGCGACCGCCTGCTCGACGTAGCCGCCGCCCAGCCCGGTGGCCGCCCACACGCGCCGGCCGACCCAGGACGTATCGACACCGTCGCCGACCGCGGTCACGGTGCCCGCCACCTCGCTGCCGGGGATGTGGCCTTCCTGGAAGCCGTACGAGGCGAGCACGCCGCGCCGGATCACCGCGTCGACGCCGCCGACGCCGATCGCCTCGCTGGCGATCAGCACCTGTCCGGCGGCGGGGGCCGGGACGGGGAGGTCGATGACCGCCAGGCCTTCCGGAGGTCCGAACGCCTCGATCGCGACTGCCTTCAAGGTCGTCTCCTTGCTGTGGTGCCCGGGCTCCTGACCATGTGCGCGGAGGTGATCGCGGACGTGGACATGGACGGGATCGTGGACGTGGACGTGGACGGGATCGTCGCCCTTCGGACGCTAACGGACGCCGGCGTCCGCTTGGCTAAAGTGAGAGCGGTGACCGACCATTTGCCTCACACCCTGCGCTCCGATGCCCAGGACAACCGCGAGCGCATCCTCGACGCGGCCCGCGAGGTCTTCGCCGCCGAAGGCCTGAACGTGCCGATGCGGGAGATCGCCCGGCGCGCCCGGGTCGGCCCCGCCACCTTGTACCGCCGCTTCCCGACGAAGGAGCTGCTGGCCACGGAGGCCTTCGCGGACCAGCTGTCCGCGTGCCACACCATCGTCGAGGAGGGGCTCGCCGATCCGGACCCGTGGCACGGCTTCTGCCTGGTGATCGAGAAGGTCTGCGAGCTGCACGCCCGCAGCCGGGGCTTCACCGCGGCCTTCATGTCGGCCTTCCCCCACGCGATGGACTTCGCCGCGGGCCGCGAACACACCCTGGCCTCGGTCGCCGAACTGGCCGGCCGCGCCAAGGCCGCGGGCCGCCTGCGCCCCGACTTCGTCCTGGACGACCTGATCCTGGTGCTGATGGCCAACAGCGGTATCCACGCCACCTCGCCGGCCGCGCGGGTCACGGCCTCCCGCCGCTTCGCCGCGCTCGCGGTCCAGGCGTTCCGGACGTCCCCCCAGCACGCGCCCCTGCCGCCGGCGGCACAGTTGGCGGCGGCGGTGCCGCACACCGACCTGTGACGGCGCCGCGGCGCCCCGGGCCTACGCTGCCCGTATGGCGCTGATCGTCCTGTGGGACATCGACCGCACGCTCATCGACAACGGCGGGGTGAGCAAGGAGATCTACGCGGCGGCGTACGAGACGGTGGCGGGACGCCGTCCGCTTGAGCCGCCGGTCACACAGGGCCGTACCGACCGCCTGGTCATGCGGGACATGTTCGCGCGGAACGGCGCGGCCGAACCGGAGTGGCCGCGGGTCGAAGCCGCCCTGACCCGGGCCGGCCGGGACCGGCTCGCCACTCTGCGGACGCGGGGCGCGGCGCTCCCCGGGGCCCGGGAGGTCCTCAAGGCGGCGTCCGTACGGCCAGGTTGGGTGTCCTCCGTCCTGACGGGCAACATCGCCGCCAACGCCCGCCTCAAACTGGCGGCCTTCGACCTGGACCCCCTGCTGGACCTCGCGGTCGGGGCGTACGGCGCCGACGCCGAGGGCCGCCCCGACCTCGTGGCCGTCGCCCGCGACCGCGTCCACCGCGCCCACGGCCTCCCCGCCACCACCCCCGTCGTCCTCCTGGGCGACACCCCCCAGGACGTGGCCGCCGCCTTGGCCTCCGGATCCCACATCATCGCCGTCTCCACGGGCACCGACTCCCCCGCCGCCCTCACCGCGGCCGGCGCCCGGGTCGTCCTCCCCGACCTGGCCGACACCGCCCGCGTCCTGCGCCTCCTGGAGACCGTCGAAGGAGCCTGACCTCGCCGGTCAGCCGGGTACGTGGCCGGTGGACGAGCCGCCTACGCCATGACGGGGCCATACCCACCTGCCGACGCCCAGGGGGCACCGCGTCTCTCCGCAGCCGCGAACCGAAGGCGATGTGCGCAGGGCACTATCGGCCCGACACCTCACGCCGGGGAGTCGAACCGACGACCTACGCCTTACAAGACCTCTCAGGGCGGGGCGCTGACCTGCGAACACGGGGCCGATGTGCCCGCTGACCAGCAGAAACGACGTTCGTCCGTTGCCAGCGCTGCGCGCTGGTTTCCGCGCCCGTGTGTGCCGAATCCGTGCTGAGCAGGCGAACGCTCAGGCGTACGGCAGCAGCGTCGCGGTGTCGAGGTCGAAGCCGAACGGCTGGGGGATGCTCAGGCTCTCGCCGAAGTCGGCGTCCTCGCGGCGGTGGTACTTCCCGCCGTCGGGGCGGCTGAAGAGAGTGGCGGTCTTCAGTCGGGCGTCGACCACCAGGTAGAGCGGAATACCCATGATCGGGTAATCCCTGAGCTTGCCCACCCAGTCGTTCTCCGGATTCGACGGCGAGACCAGCTCGACCGCGATGGCCGCGGTCTCCGCGGGGACCTGGTGGTCCGTGGTCTCGAGGACGTCCGCCGGTAGGTAGGTCAGATCGGGATTGCGGCTCTTGCCCACCCCGGGGGAGACCAGGTCCGTGTTCTCGCTCGGCACCAGGTCGCTCGGGCTGTGTGCGTCGAACTGCCGTCTGACCACCAGGAGGTTGCGCTGGTGGATACCGGAAGGTCCGACCATCATGACGATGGTGTCACCGGAGAGCTCGACCTTGAACCCGTCCGGCAGGCTCCTGCGGGCCTCTTCGAGGAGTGCGAAGTGCTGCGGGTCCATGCTGCTGTGCCTCCCGAGAGCGGCCGACCGGTCCCCCAGACTATCGGGGGACGTTCCACCCGGCGCCGAAGCCGCCGCGGACGACGTCCCGGAAGAACGGTGCTCGCTCATGAGACCGGACCGAGACAAGCCCGACAGCAAGACACCGCGGCCGGCACCAGGAGGGTGCCCTCACCAGGGCAGACGTGGAGCCCCCTGTCGGGTTCGAACCGACGACCTACGCTTTACAAGATCCCTCAGGGTCGGGCGCTGACCTGCGGAGATGCAGCGACCATCCCCCTGAGCAGCGCAACCGACCTTTGCCTCTTGCCACTGGTTCGGACTGGTTTCCAGCCTCATGTGTGCTGAATCCGTGCTCCGCAGCTCAAGTACGCCTGCATATTGCCTGCACTGATGCTAAAATGAAGGCATGACCGCGATCACTATCCGGGACGTCCCGGACGACACTGTCAACGCCTTGAAGGTACGCGCCGCGCAGGCGGGCAAGTCCCTCCAGGCGTACGCCCTGGAACTCCTGTCCCGGGAAGCCGCCAGACCCACTCTCGCGGAGATGGCGGCACGTCTTGAGCGTGAAACCCGCACCGCGCTCAGCACCACAGACATCCTCGGAGCCATCGAGGACGGGCGTGAACGGCGTTGATCGTCATTGACTGCTCCAGCCTTGTGCACTTCCTCCTCGACCACGGCACGACGGGAACTGCGATCCGCGAGCGGGTGGGTCGCGCGGACACCCTCGCGGCACCGGGCCTGCTGGACTACGAGATCACGTCCGCCGTCTTCGGCCTGGCGCGCGGGCGACGCGGCGGCAAGCCGAAGATCACGGAAAGGGAAGCCGCCAAAGCGATCACCGACTACCAGGCCCTCGCTCTCGACCTGCACCCGACACTGGTGTTGTGGCAGCGCGTACGCGACCTCTCGAACAACCTCTCCACCTACGACGCACACTACGTAGCCCTCGCCGAGAGCTTCGGCGTACCACTCGTCACCAGCGACGCCAGGATCGAACGCAGCGGAGCGGCCCGCTGCACGATCGAAACCTACGAGGCCACCACCACCTGACTCCAGCAACCTCGCCGGATGGGTGGCGGTCCATGCCGCCTGTGGGGAATCGTGCGCTCGCGAGAAGACCTCGGTGCGCATCGAGGCGTCTGAGGAGCAGGGCCAAAGGGCGCTGGGCGGACGGAGGCGACGCCTGCGACGCGGTCACGAGCGAAGGTGTTCAGGCACTCCGGCACCGTGGCCACAGGTTGTCCAAGCTTCCCGGCGTACTACGGCGATCCACCGCTCACCTCGGCCATCCGGGACAAGTCCCCCCGATGAGTCGTTCAGCCAGTCTCGTCACGTGGTGTCGATGCATGAGGTAGGAGCGAGGGTACGACCAAGGTGTCCGGCCTCGCCCCCATCCCCGAACCGCATCACATGATCCACAGCACGGCACCTGAACGAACTGACAGAACTGCGCGCGCTCATGGCGGGTCAAGGCCGCAAAGTCGAAGTGTCCCCACGGAGCTCGCACCCACGGCAGGCAAGCTCTTCCGCTCACTGGCCTAACTCTCGCCCCCGAAGCGACCTCGCCGCATCGCACGTTCATTCGAATCGCCCACGCCCCTATAGGCAAAATCGTGCAAGCGCGGCCCACAAGCGACAGATCGGGTGCATCATGTATGCCGGACGGGGAGAGTGGGGGAAGCTACTTGTACACGGATCCACGGAGTCGGCCTGCCCTTCAAGCCTTGCCCGCACGTCTTGATGGTGCCGATGATGGCAGGAACTCGTGACGCGCCCTCGCGCCCTACTCGAAGTTCTCGTTGACGATGCGGGCACCAACCCAGCATTGAGCGGCCTATGCGCCGGATATGAGCTTGGCGAATGGCGACGGCGCGCACTGGCCAAACAAATGTTCACACGCCTCCCAGAGTTTGCCCTGTCGCAGAGCGAGGCCGCTGATTTCGATAGCGAAACAGGCGTCGAAATGCTCAGCCGCGCGGTCAAGAATATCTACTTGACCGACAAGTACCATCGGCGTGGAGAATTCGGCGAGCTACTCTTGCATGTGGTTCTCAGAGAGGTCTTTGGCACTGAGATCGCAATTAGCAAGATCTTCTTTAAGGATTCCCACAACGACACAGTAAAGGGCTTCGACGCCGTACATGTCGTTGTGAATCCCCAAGGAAATCTTGAGCTATGGCTCGGGGAAGTTAAATTTTACGATAACCTCGCACGAGCAATTCGAGATGTTGTATCGGAGTTGCACGCACACGTGGATTCTGACTATCTCCGCTCGGAGTTCGCCGCTATCGGAGGAAAGATAGATCCCTCCTGGGTACATGCCGACGAGATGAAACAATTGATCGCCAATGAGGTGAGTCTCGATGAGGTCTTCGATAATCTGACCATCCCCGTCCTTCTCACGTATGACAGCAGGGTAGTTGCGGAGCGCGTTCGCGAGCTAAGCAGAGACCTAAATGAATCACCAAGCTCAACAGCAGAGGCGTATCGAAAAGCTTTTGAGGCAGAAATCCGAGCTGGGTGGGAGCGTTTTGCCACAGCTGGTCTGCCGAGGCGGGTACGCATCCGGCTGATTCTCGTTCCGCTACATGAGAAGAAGACCCTTCTGTCAGACCTCCATGAGAGGCTTAGGGCATGGCAGCAAGCAACGGCTTGACGGTCGGCACCGCCCGAGAATTGATCCGTAGCGCTCCGTCGGGACGCGAATTCGATGTACTTCAATATGTAGCGAGCCTGATCCCAAGCGAGCGTCACGCCTCCGGCGCTAGAGATCTGCTGCTTCGCGTGTTGGATAATGCTGAGCCGTTTGCGCCGTTCAGTGGTTTACTAAACAGCCTGCTGCGGTCAGTCGGGCTGTTCCCGTATCTGGCGACGGAGCAACTGTCGCTTCCCGATCTGATTGCCTACGAAGCCCATAGACCTGTTGATTACGATCAAGATATCGTTTTTCACGAAGTCCAAGCACGGGTTTACAGAAAACTGCTATCCGGGGAAAATGTTATCCTCAGCGCCCCGACAAGCTTCGGCAAGAGTCTAGTACTTGATGCTCTCATTTCTTCCGAGCGGTTCGAAAACGTTGCAGTGATACTGCCAACAGTTGCTCTGATCGATGAGACTCGGCGTCGGCTATCTCGTTTCCGGAGTCGCTACAAGATTATTACTCACCCTGGGCAACCTCTCGGGTCGCGAAACGTCTTGGTGATGACTCAGGAACGCCTGTTGGATATGCCCGAGCTGCCCGCCATCGAACTCTTCATGATTGACGAATTCTATAAGCTGGACATCCGGAGAGGCGATCGAGACCGCGGAATGTTGCTAAATCAGGCACTCCGCCGATTGATGCAAACTGACGCAACCTTTTATCTTGCAGGGCCCAACATTCAAGCGCTGGCAGATGATCTTCCGTCCGTGTTTTCTGCAAGCTTCATTGCTACGGACTTTGCAACGGTAGCAAGTGATGTGAAGATCCTGCCGGCACTGCAACGCGATACCGCGATCGAAACACTCGCTAATCTTTGCTCCGAACTGACCGGACCGACATTGATCTACTGCAGTTCGCCTAATCGCACGCGGCAAGTCACAGAAGGGTTGCTTAGCCGAGGCTTGGGACATGACGCCGTTGCTCTTCAACCAGCTGCTCATTGGTTGGCTGACAACTACCATGAAGAGTGGCTTGTAAATAAGGCGCTTCGACGAGGAATAGGAATCCACCACGGAAAAATTCCCAGGTCTCTGGCCCAATATCAAGTATCTGCGTTCAATGACGGCGAGATTGACTTCCTTGTTTGCACCTCGACGCTGATAGAAGGGGTCAATACCTCAGCGAAGAACGTTGTCATCTTCGATCACAAACTGAACAGAAAGAATCTGGATTACTTTACCTTCTCGAACATCAAGGGGAGGTCAGGCAGAATGATGCGCCATTTTGTAGGAAATGTTTTTGTCTTTCGTGATCCGCCGCGAGATGATCTGCCCACTGTTGACGTTCCCTTGTACACTCAAGGCCCAGACGTACCGGACAGCCTGCTCATTCAGCTCGAACCCGAAGAGCTGACGACAGACGCGCAGCGGCGTATGGAGAAATATAGGACGCAGACTGAAATCAGCATTGAGGTATTGAGAGGAAACACTGGGCTAGACCCATCCGCTCAGATCCAACTGGCTAAGTACGTTCGGCAGAATATCCACACGATCGGCCCACTCCTCTCGTGGCGAGGCTTCCCTCGTTATGAGGAACTGGAAGCGACCTGCAATGTGATCGCCAAGCACCTTCACAAAATCCAGGGTCGTGACGGCGGGGTCACATCTGCCAGGCAGCTAGCCTATAGGATGAATGTGTTCGCCAATTCGCACGGAGATGTCAAGGAGCTAATTGATTCCGAGATCGCTAATCAGTGGGGCACCTCCGATGCGAATGACGCCGTTGAGCAAGTTCTAGATTTCGTGCGCCAATGGGCCGGATTTGAGTTTCCGAGACTATTGACGGCGACGCAGAACATCGTCTCGCCGATTCTGCTTCGCCATGGGTACCGTGATTGCGATTATCGTGCTTACGCGGTGTCGGCGCAGAACTTGTTCTTGCCGCCGTACGTTGGCGACCTTGAAGAATATGGCCTCCCAGCTCAACTGGTCATGAAGCTAATGAGACGCCGGGCACAGCCAAGTTCGCTCGATGAGTTGCTTGAGCAGCTTTCGTCCATACGGCCTACCTCGGGCATGAACGCGTTCGAGCGACTTCTACTCAACAACTTCCAACGATATCTATGACCGTGTACGGTCAGCGAAGCGTCAAATGAGTTGGGTCAGTCCTGGTGATCATGAGTGGTCGTGTGTACGTCTGCGACATTTGCCGCACTAAAGTCCACACTCGCCCCATCACGTCAGCCGTCGTTCGCAGAGGCACCCGTCACAGCAGCAGACTAGGCACGAAAGTGGGCCACCGAGTGAATCTTCGCATGGCGGCACGGGTTTAAACGGGCTCCACATCGCCAGGCGACAGAGCTGACATTCCTAAAACTCACCTGGTTCCTGGTCGCCCTCCGACAGCTCAACTCATTGCCTTTGCCACCGTACGATGCCCCGCCAGAAGGACCAGCTCGGTAGGTTCGGTACATGACTGAGGTTGTGCAGGTGTCGACTGCTACTGGGACGCGGGAGCAGGCCGTTCAGCTGGCGGAGTCTGCGGTGCGGGGGCGGCTCGCGGCGGGGGCGCAGGTGGTTGGGCCGGTGGTGTCGGTGTACTGGCATCGCGGGGAGTTCGGGACCGGTGAGGAGTGGCAGTTGCTGCTCAAGACCACCGTGGAGCGATATCCCGCGCTGCAGACGCATCTGTTGGAGCACCATCCGTGGGAGAAGCCCGAGGTAGTCGCGGTGTCGATCGTGGCCGGCTCGGAGGCGTACCTGCGGTGGGTTGCTGACAGCACGGAGCCGGACGCGTAGGCGTCAGACCACCGCAACCTTCTCCAGTACCGCGTCCACCGCGGGGAGACCGCGGTGTCCGTCGAGGCGTTTGAGGAGTGGGGTCAGGCGGGCGCGGGGGCGGACGGAGGCGACGCCTTCGGCGAGGTCGAGGGCACGGTCTGCTGTGGTGGCGGCTTGTTCGACTTCGCCTGCGGTCAGGTAGGAGTCGCCGAGCCACGACAGGTAGAGGGCTTTGTCGCGGGCGTTGGTGTCGTCGTACGCGGCCAGGGCGGTTGCCAGGACGGGGACGGCCCGCAGCGGGCGGCGTAGTTCGGTCCAGCAACGGCCGCTCATGATCTGGAGTTCGGTGGTGTCGACCCAGGAGACCCAGTCCGGCTCGGGCGTATTGCCGGCCGTGGAGAGAGCCGCTTCGGCGGCGGCGAGGGCGCGTTCGCATTCGGTGGCCAGGCCCGCGACGGCGCAGGCCCAGGCGAGGCGTTCGTGGAGCAGGGCGCGTACTCCGGCGGGTGCGTCGGGGCCGATCGTCGCGCAGGACTGGGTGGCGATCTCGACTCCGGCCTTCTGGTTACCGCTGATGGCCTGGTAGGCGAGGAAGGCCAGTGCATTGCCTGCAAGGTCGGTGTCGCCGGCTTCGGCGGCGGCGCTGTGGCTCTCCTCGTAGAGCCCGCGTGCGTCGGCTGCCCGGCCGCCGTCGAACGCGGCCCATCCCGCCTGCTGCGCTTGCTCGGCAAGGACGGACAGCAGGTCGTGCCGGGTCTGCTCGGAGTACGTCGAGTCCCGCAGCAGGGCCTTGGTGGCTTGGTACTCGCCCAGGTAGACCCGGTAGGTGTCGCCTCCACCGAGCACCTGGTCCAGGCGGCGCAGACGTGCAGTACGCCGACGAAGCCGGTCGGGCAGTTCCAGGCCGACGCGGCGGCCGACTGCGGGCCGGGTCAGCTCGGGCAGGGTTGCCGCCAGACCAGCGCCGGTTCCCGCCCGAAGAAATCGCCTGCGTTCCACGGGGCTCTCGTCCTCCTCGCTCGTACGGTCGCGTGCAGGAAGGGGCTCGCTTTTTTCCCAGGGGCGGGGAGTGAGTCCGAGCATGTGGCCGGGGATACGCAGGGCGTCCGCGATACAGGTGACCTTCTCGAAGCTGGTCACGCTTCCCCGGCCACGGGCCAGGGAGCCGACCCGTTCGGGCTTGATGCCGCACTCGGCGGCGATCTTCGAATAGCTGATGCCGGCCAGCTCGCGCGCGAGTCGGAACACCGTCCCGAAGTCATGGGCGGTGATCGCGGCCTGCATGTCCGCGCGTTCGACGATGGCGCGTGGCAACGCGGTCGCTGGTCGGTATCCGGTCATCGCGCCTTCCCGTCCTGCCAGTTCAACCGAGTGTGCGGGACACAGGCCCGAAAGAGCCTACCCACCATGGGTATACCCGCGCCGGGGAAGCCACCCGTGCCGTCACAGCCTGACAGTTGCTGCTCACCGTACGCACCGAGAGGAGCAACCGATGCCGCCTTCTGTCAGGCCCCGAGTCACCCCCAGTACCGCGAGGCCCTTTTGCCATCGCACTATCCGTATCGAGGAAACCCGATGACGCCGCCGGCGACGCCGGTCCTCCTCCACGGATTTCGCGTAGAGGCCGAGGATGGCGCAGTGCCGGAAGCACGGCACACGATCACCGCTCTGGTCCGTGGCTGGAACGTCGCGCTCTCGGAGGAGCAGGTCGCCGAGGTGGAACTGCTCTCGACCGAGGTCATCACCAACGCAATCCACCACACCCAGGCACCCTGCGCGGTGGCGGCGCGGTGGACCGGAGCGCGGGTGCGGGTCGAGGTCACCGACGTCAGCCCCGTCCGTCCGAAGCCGCGCCGCAGTTCGCCGGACGCCGAGGACGGGCGGGGGCTGGTGCTGGTGGACGCGCTCGCTGCGGACTGGGGCAGCTTCTACGACCCGGCCGGGAAGGTGGTCTGGTTCGAGGTCGCCTCCAGCATCCGGCCCGCACGGCGGCAGCAGCCGCCACCGTGGAGCACGCCGGGGACGTGGGCGATCACCACCACCGACGGTGCCGTCACGTCTGGGCATCTGCCGGCCTGGGCCGAGGACGATCCCACAGAGGTCGGCGTTCCGACGGAGGAGTTGCCGCGGCGGCTGGCAGAGGTCAATCACCGTGCCTTCTTCGAGGGGCCGATGGTGCCGCTCACCGCGCCGGACTTGTGGAACGGTGTTGAGGAGGACTCGGTCTTCGAAGGCAGCATCGACTGCAACCCCTACGACCCCGACCCCCGCCTGCGCGTACCCGTGGTCAACCTCCAAGTCACCGTCGGGCGCTACATCCTCGGCCTCGACCCGGACGGCCTCGCCGACATCGCCGCCAAGCTCCGCGCGCACGCCGACCTGCTCGACCACAAGGTCCGCCCCACCCTCATCGCCGCCCGCGACG
Source organism: Streptomyces sp. IBSBF 2435 (assembly GCF_036815005.1). Lineage (NCBI taxonomy): Bacteria > Bacillati > Actinomycetota > Actinomycetes > Kitasatosporales > Streptomycetaceae > Streptomyces > Streptomyces sp. IBSBF 2435. The sequence continues at coordinate 14,390 of NZ_JAJSYW010000107.1, forward strand.
ACTGGGCCGCACGCTACCCGGAGTGAGCGGGCGACAGAGGGCACTGGCGGGTTCGGAAGTGGGCCCCCTGGCCGTGTGCCCTCGTCCCCCGGCGAGGGCACTTGCGTACGACGGGCCGTTGGACCGTCCGACGCGACAACTTGCTCCGCCCGGTGCAAGGAGTCCTTACCCCACAACTTGCTCGCCGCCTCTCCGCCTCGTTCACCACTCGCCCGGTCCGGCGTCCTTCACTTCCATGAGCGGCGACGTCGCCCGGGATCGTGTGCGACCCGTCCCACCCGTTGCGTTCCTGCTCAAAGCAGGTACGAGTGGATGGCGTGATGCGGGTCGACCCGTCACAGACGCAGCACCCGCCCCGCGCTGACCTGCGCCGGGACGGGTGATGCGGGTCGGTGAGGGTCACCCGCCAGCCGGAGCGGGAGGCTCAACCTGGGGGCAGTAGCGCGCCCAGGCGTCGGTGAACTGGTTGCGGGCGAAGCCCCGGCGCTGGCTGCCGTCACGGAAACGACGGTTGGACGCGCTGATCCCGAAGTCCTTGAGCAGCAGCTGCAGAGCACGCGCGGTCAACCCGCTCGTGCCGTACTCGCCCCACGGTGCCTCGGTGTCGGCCTTCAGCCCCGCCAGGATCTGCTCGGTGGCCAGCGCCTCCGGGTCGCCGCACGCGGCGAACACCGCGCGAATGTCGGCCAGCAACCGGGTCGGCAGACCCACCTCCTGGTCGTTGCCCTCCTCGTACGCGGTCATCACCCGGCAAGCGTGTCGTGCCCGCTGCGGCCAGGTTCCCCCGGCCATATCTGCCACCGCCACCAGCGGCTCCCATGTGTCCGCCGCGCGGTCCTCCACTGGCATCACCGGCTCCATGTACGCCGCTGTGTCCGTCAGCGGCTCGGCCCATGCGGCGAGTCGGTCGCGCAGCTTGTGCAAGAGCGGGGTGTCTCGGCGGGCGCGGAACGGCCGGACCGTCTCGCCGGGACCACGCCTGCGCATCCGGATCACCACCGCCCGGTCCATGATCGTGTCGGGCAGGTCACCGATGCCCGCCAGCGCTGCCATGGCAAAGGTGCGGAACTTCGTCGGCTTGTGTTCCGGCCCGACCACCCGGGTCGTGGGGCGGTTGCGCTGGTGGCCGGAGTTGAGCAGGCCGCGCATCTCCTCGTTCTTCTCCGCGACCTTCGCGCTGCCAAAGATGGTGTCCGCCTCATCCACCAGCAGCGTCGGGGGCTGCTCGGTGATCGACCGGAAGATCGCCGCCGGAGTCGAGTTCACCGTAATGAAGGGGTCGTGGACCGTGTCGTGCAGGACGTCCAGCAGCCGCGACTTTCCGCAGCGCTTCGCCGGGCCGACGACCGCCAGACGCGGCGCGTGCTGCCACGCGGGCTGGAGGTGGGTGGCCGCCACCCATAGGGTGACCGCGTCCAGCGCCTCGCTGGACGGCATGACCACGTACCGGGCAACCGCTGACCGCAGCTCGGTCAGCAGGTCAGCGCCCTCCGAGGGCGGGACACGAGCCTCCGCCCCGGTCGGTCCGACCGGCTGACCGGGGTCAGTGACCGCCGTCCGGTCAGCGACCGCGGTCACTCGGTCAGTGACCGATGCCAGGTCACCGGTCGCCCGGTCAGTGACCGGACCACGGCCACCGCCAGCCGCAGACCGGTCAGCGGCGGACAGTGCCCGCGCGGTCAGCCGGTCTGCCGCTACCTCGATCGGCGCGGGGGTAGGGCTGCTAACGAGCGGTTGGGAGGACGCGCCACCGGGCTGACCGGGTATCGCCACCGGCGGCCATACCGGCTTCTCGGGTGCGCCACTCGGGCGCGGGGTCGTACGCTGCATGGGTATCTCCTCACCGGCGGCACCGGGCTGGCAGGCCCGCACCGCCTGGTCGATCGTTCAGACGCGGTTCAGGGGAGTTCGCGGCCTCCGGCGTTGACGCGCTGGAGGCCGCACTGCGTTGACGGGTACGCGGTCAGGCCGCGAGGTCGACGGCCTGCTGGTCGACCCACGCTTCGACCTCCGCCCAGCGGTAGCGGAGGTGCCGGCCCACCTTGTGGACCTTCGGGCCAAGACCCTGGTGCCGCCACTGGTAAAGCGTGGCGACGGGGACACCGAGATACGCCGACAGTTCGGCGGGAGTGGCCAGTGGGCGTCGCTCGTTCGCGGTTTTCCGTCCGGTCGGCATTGCGCGATTCCTTTCATCAGTGCGGATGGCCGTGCTCGGCCAAAATAGCCACGCGGTGGGCGAGCCATCCAGCGAGATTGTGACCGGAAAAGACGGACCGACCAAATGAGCCGCGTCAGGCCGGAGCGCACGCTGGAAAGGGATCACGACGAAAGGGACGGACGGTTCCAAGAGCGCGGCGCAGCAGCACCCAGCACACCGGATGTGCCAGCTCATCAGCCGCGATCCCCCTGTGGACAGCGCAGCACGCGGCATCACCAGTCAACACGAGGAAAGCGCCGCGCCATATCACCGCGACGGCCACAAAGGAACCGAAAGCCGTACGGCGCGGAAGCGGTCTTTATCACAGAATTACGGCTTGCCCAAACCGCGAACTCCAAGGGAATCTCCCACGTCACCGATCGATCGCCCCGCAAAGGGCACGCGAAAAAGGGGAGATCCCGTGGAGAAGAAGTTCAGCCTTCGACGGCACCGGACCGGTGCGTGATGGCGCGCGTCTGGGTCGAGGACCGCGCCGGCCACACCGCCTACGTCCAGGCCGCCGCCAAGGCCAAGAAGGCGGGCCGCACACCGCCCGGCCGCTGGCGCCTGCGGTGGTACGGCCCTGACGGCAGCCCCAAGATGAAGACGTTCAGCCGACGGGTCGACGCCGACGCCGAACGTTCCCGCCTTGAGGCCCGGCTCGGTGACGGCTCCTACCGCGACCCCGCCGCCGCACGCGCGAAGTTCAGCGAGATAGCCGAGGCGTGGCTGGCAGCGCAGGCGCACCTCAAGCGGTCGACCAGGAACCGGTACCGGGGCATGCTCGACCTCCATGTCCTGCCGAGGTGGGGTACGACGCCGTTGGACCGCGTCCGGTACGACGACGTGGCGCAGTGGCTGGCCGACCTGTCGGCTGGGCGGACGGCCACCGGCCGCGAGCTGAGCGCGCGGAGCGTACGGAAGGCGTATGTCGTGCTCAGCAGCGTCCTCGGCTACGCGGTCAAGTCACAGCGGCTGAGCCACAACCCGGCGGTCGACATCCCGCTGCCGAGGCCAGCTCAGCCCGAACACGTCTACCTCGACGTGATCCAGGTCGAGGCGCTCGCCGAAGCGGCAGGCCCGTACGGGCTGTTCATACGCCTGCTCGGCTACACCGGACTGCGCTGGGGCGAGGCGTCAGCCCTCACCGTGGGCCGAGTGGACCTCGATGCGCGACGGGCTCACGTGGTGCAGGCGTATGTCGACGAGAAGGGCGTCCTCCACCTGGACACCCCCAAGAACCACGAGCGCCGCTCGGTGCCGCTCCCCCGGTTCCTCCTCGACGAACTGGCCGCCCATGTCGACGGCCGCACGCCGGACCAGCTCCTCTTCACCGCGCCCCAGGGCGGCCCCTTGCGGATCAGCAACTTCCGCAGCCGCTTCTTCGACCCGGCAGTCCGCGCGGCCGGACTCGGCCACCTCCACCTGAACCCGCACAAGCTGCGCCACACCGCCGCCTCACTCGCCATCGCCAGCGGCGCCGACGTGAACGTCATCCAGACGATGCTCGGCCATAAGTCCGCGACCCTGACCCTCGACGTCTACGGCCACCTCTTCCCCGACCGCCTGGACGAGGTCTCCGACAAGATGGACGAACGCCGGGCCATGTTTCTCGCGAGGGAGGAGCAGCGCGCCTGAGACCAGCCAGCGCCCGTACCGCCATGATCAACGGTTCCGGGCGCTGGCGGTGTCCGTCGGGATCTGCACTCTCAGACCCCCGTGATTACTCGGTCCGCCACCGAGTCTTGGGGTGGCTACCGCGTCTTGTGGTCTGTCTGACCCGCTCAGCTGAGGAGGGACAGGATGTGCTCTGCCCCATTCTCCACGAGCGCCTCTCCCTGCTGAACCACATGCGCTCCCTCCAACGCTGCCACCTGTCCGGACCGCGCGATGGTGAGCGCTGAATTCACGGTTTCCAACAGGCTCTTGAGTCGCGCAATGAACGGTGCCTTGACGACCTCGGCGGTGGCCTCCGGCTGACGACGCATCGCTCCGACGAAGGCGTCCAGTGCCTCTTCGATGGGAACCGTGCCGGTGATCCTGATGTGCTGTACCGCCTGCAGGAGGGCATGTAGATGGTGCAGGAGGAGGAATTTGGCCGACTGACCAAGCTCGGCCTCCTGTACGAGCTCCATGAGCGCGGTGATCTCCTCCGCGAACCGCCGGAGGTCATCGGCCGGGACTTCGGGCTCTTGTCGTGCGCGTTGCAATCGCCGCGCGCAGGTGAGCAGCGTTCGCACCGCCGCGCTCTGAGGAACATCGCCCCCTGGGGCAAAACACACGAACATGCTCTGCAGATTGTGTCCTCGGTTAGCCATGTGCCCCAGGCCGAGTTCGATCTTCTCCAGGTCCTCCAGGAGCTCAGCTTTCTCATCCTCGTCGATGCTCAGCGCCGCCACACGCTCCCGCACTTGGTCAGGCAACTGCACAACTTCGGCCACAGCGATGAAAACCTGCGACGAAGTCTTGGACTGTCCCGGAGCTAGCAGTTCGGCACAGGCATCCCAAGCGGGTGGGGTCTTACCCCTGTTCTTGCTGTAGAGCTTGAAGAGGAACGCGTGCAGCCGACCCGCCGGGTTCTGGAGGTACTCCGTCATAGTGGAAGCCTAGAGTCCGAGTACGACAAGAGGCTCGCAACGGCCGCAAACCATCACGCCCCTTTCTGCCAGGAGGCAACCGGCCCCGGGTAGGCGGGAGAGGGCGACCGCCTGACCTCGCAGCAGTAGGCCGCCGTCCTCACACCGGACGAGGGCAATGTCCCCCGCGTGTCTCCTTCATGAGGGCCGCCACCGCATCGGCGGACCGCTGCATCGCCAGGTCCCGGACAGCCTGCGGCGCCTCGCGGTCGTCCGCGATGAAGATGCGCCCGTCGATTTCCCGGGTCACGGTCTTCCAGCCAAGGTGCCGGCCCGCCGCGCGGGCAGCCCGGCGGACCTCGCCCGCTTCGCCGCCCAGCTCCTCGACGTCGGCCTCCGTCAGCGTCACGCTGCCGTAGAAGCCCTCGTACTCCGGCTTCAGCGATGCACGCATCAGGTCCTCGACCCGCGCCACGAGCCTGTCGTGCCGCCGCTTCGCCAGCTCGTCCTCGCGAGCCATCCCAGCCGCCTCCCGCGCCGCGGACCGGCGTGATGTGTGCTGAATGCGTGCCGGGCGGCCCGGCTCCACCGCACGGGGCGGGGAGGAGTGCCCTCACCAGGGCAGATATGGAGCCCCCTGTCGGGTTCGAACCGACGACCTACGCTTTACAAGAGCGTCGCTCTGGCCAACTGAGCTAAGGAGGCGCAGGAAGCAGTGTAGCGGGCAGCGGTGGGGGCGGGCGGGGAAAAAGGGGTCGAGGGGCTGGTGACAAAACCGGGAACGTGCAGGTAGCGTCACCGGAAGCCCGTGGGATACGGGCTGGACCACTGAAGCGGCACCCAGAGAACTGCTTCCTTTACTCGGATCGTCCGGCACGTTCCTGCCGGTGAAGGGACTGCGTAACAGTCATGGCTACAGTCACGTTCGACAAGGCGACCCGGATCTACCCGGGTGGCGACAAGCCCGCGGTGGACGGGCTCGACATCGAGGTCGGGGACGGCGAGTTCCTCGTACTGGTCGGGCCTTCGGGCTGCGGCAAGTCGACCTCGCTCCGGATGCTCGCGGGGCTTGAGGACGTCAACGGCGGTGCGATCCGGATCGGTGAGCGGGATGTCACGCACCTCCCGCCGAAGGACCGGGACATCGCGATGGTGTTCCAGAACTACGCGCTCTACCCGCACATGACGGTCGCCGACAACATGGGCTTCGCGCTCAAGATCGCCGGCATCAACAAGGCGGAGATCCGCAAGCGGGTCGAGGAAGCCGCGAAGATCCTGGACCTCACCGAGTACCTGGCGCGTAAGCCGAAGGCGCTCTCCGGTGGTCAGCGGCAGCGTGTCGCGATGGGCCGCGCGATCGTCCGGGAACCGCAGGTCTTCCTCATGGACGAGCCGCTGTCGAACCTCGACGCGAAGCTCCGTGTGCAGACCCGTACGCAGATCGCCAGCCTGCAGCGCCGGCTCGGCGTCACCACCGTCTACGTCACCCACGACCAGGTCGAGGCCATGACGATGGGCGACCGTGTGGCGGTGCTCAAGGACGGTCTGCTCCAGCAGGTCGACAGCCCGCGCAACATGTACGACAAGCCGGCCAACCTGTTCGTGGCGGGCTTCATCGGCTCCCCGGCGATGAACCTCATCGAGGTCCCGATCGTCGACGGCGGCGTGAAGTTCGGCAACGCGCTGGTCAACGTCGAGCGTGACGCGGTGCAGGCGGCCGCGGACAAGGGCGACAAGACGGTCACCGTCGGTGTCCGTCCCGAGCACTTCGACATCGTCACCGGTGAGGACGACGCCAAGTCGCTGACGAAGGACGCCCCCGCGGGCCTGGCCGTCACCGTGAACGTCGTCGAGGAGCTGGGCGCGGACGGTTACGTCTACGGCTCGGCCAAGGTCGACGGCGAGGACAAGGACGTGGTCATCCGCGTCGGCGGCCGCTCGATCCCCGAGAAGGGCTCCGTGCTGCACGTCGTGCCGCGCGGCGGTGAGACGCACGTGTTCGCCACGTCGTCCGGCGAGCGCCTCAGCGACTGATCGCAGGCGTGTAAGCGTTACGGCCGGGCGGTACGTGGGAGACCACGTACCGCCCGGCCGTTCGCGTCCTGGCAGCACCACCCGCCAGCACCATCCACCGGTGCCACCTGGTCGCATACGTACGCATAACCGCTCTTTCAGGGCCGTTCGTCAACACCCGAACGCCCTGCTCGGCGATTTCACTCCCCCGGGAGGGTGACTAAATGTCGCCAAATCATCACCAGTCGCTACGATCCGATGCGTGAACCAGGTAGCTCGCCGTCTCGGCAAGACATTCGCGCTCGTTCTTCCGGTCGTTCTCGTGCTGTCGGGAACGCTCGCCGTCACCCGCGTCCCGTGGGCCGTCTCCTCCTCCGACGCACAGGTGCTCACCGCCTCTGCCAAGAGCCGCCAGGAGGTGGCCGCTGAGACGGCCACCAAGGCGCCGCAGGAGGCGCTGCGCTCGCGGCTGCTGGCCGAACTCCAGCACAAGGACCCGGGAGTGGCCCTCACCGACCTCCAGGTCGCCATGGCCCGTCACCCGTCGCTCGCCAAATACTGCGCGTCCATCGCGCGTTCGCTGGGCCGCGCCGCCGTCGCCAAGTACGACGGCGCCACTCAGCGGGCCCAGTCGTGGTCCCGCCCGGTGTGCGACACCGCCTTCGCCACCGGCATCGCCTCGGTCGGCTGACCCCGGCCGCCCCGGGCCGGCCCCCAGCCGGCCCCGACCAGACCGGGTCGGCCCCGGTCGGTCCGCGCCGCCGTCCCCGCCGTAACCCGTCGTCCCCAGCGGCGGGTTACGGTCACGCCGCCATGTACGGCGGCGGGTACACACGGTCAACGCCCGGGCCGTAGCCCTTCTGCCGCGTCGCATAGGGTCGCTGCATGACGCACGACACAACCGCGCACGAGGTCATCCCGGTCACGCAGGCCGTCATCCTGGCCGGAGGCCAGGGCTCACGGCTGCGCCCGTACACCGACGACCGGCCCAAGCCGATGGTCGAGATCCCGGGTACGGGAACGCCGATCATCGGCCACCAGCTCGACTGGCTCGCCGCGGAGGGCGTCACCGATGTCGTCGTCTCGTGCGGGCACCTCGCGGAAGTGCTCCAGGAATGGCTGGCCTGCACACCGCTGCCGATGAAGGTGACCACCGTCGTCGAGGGCGAGCCGCTCGGGCGCGGCGGCGGCCTCAAGTACGCCGCCGCGTCGCTGCCGCGCGCCGACGAGCCGTGGTACGCCACCAACGGCGACATCTGGACGCGCTTCTCGCTGCGCGGCATGGCCGCCTTCCACGAGGAGCGCGACGCCGTCGCCACGCTCGCCCTCGCCAGGCCGCGGATTCCCTGGGGGGCCGTCGAGACCAATGAGTTCGGCCAGGTGCTGGACTTCATCGAGTCGCCGCCGTCGCCCTTCCTCATCAACGCCGGCGTCTACGTCTTCGCGCCCGGCTTCACGGCGATGCTGCCGGATCTGGGCGACCACGAGCGCACCACCTTCCCGCGGCTCGCGCGGGAACGCCGGCTGGCCGGCTACCCCATTCCGCAAGGGGCCTACTGGCGGGCCATCGACACGGCCAAGGACCTTCGCGAGGCGGCCAGGGAATTGGGCTCCGTACCCGTCTGACCCGGCCGGACCCCCTCCGAGGCTCCTCCGGGCTGCCGCCCGGGGCCCGTGGCCGCGCCTACTTCACCACCGTCGTCGCCGAAACAGGCAGTTCCCCGCGCCCCTGACCCGGGCGCGGGGAACTGTGCCGGCGTCTCAGGCCGTCGGGGCCGGGGACGCGGACGGGGCGCCGCCGAGGAGAGGGGCGCCGAGGAGGCCGCCGATGGCGCCCTGCGTGGGCTTGGCAGCCGGCGGAGGCGGGGGCGGCGCCGCATGGGTC
>NZ_JAJSYW010000108.1:0-23006 GCF_036815005.1 Streptomyces sp. IBSBF 2435
CCCCCACCCTCCTCGCCCCCTCGGCCCTGGCGCCGTCCTGGCTCGGCTGACCTTCGGCCCTCGACGTGGCTCTCCGCCGCAGCCGCACCCCGGGGGCAGCCGTCCACGAAGGCGTCACTCGACGCCGGGCAGGCGTGCGACCCGGCGGCGGTGTGCCCGGTGTTCGAGCGTGGGGCGAACTCGGATTTGCGGGCCGGCGTACCCGTGGGCGGTCTGGCCGCATGTGCTTCCCACGATGAGACCGCCTTTCGCCGCGCATACGTAGAAACTGGTCTCCGCGCCGTACGGCATGTGCAGCTGGTAATAGGTGGTGGAGTCATTACCGTCGCGGTTCCAGCCGCGATAGGGCCCCTCCCTGGGGCGTCCACCTCCTCGGGGCACATCTCCGGCACGCCCGAAGCGCGCCCGGCCGACATCGGCCTGCGCATCACCGCCCCGGGAGCGGACGCCTGAGCGTGGGCGGGCCGGTCGCGCCGTCGCCACGGGTCATCCAGGGAGTGGCCGGACGAGGTTTCGCACGGTCTCGGCGGTCCAGTGGCCCGCGGCGCCCGGGCGGGAGGACAGGTACTCCGCGACGGGATCGGGGCCCCAGGAACCGGTCTCGAGAAGGCCGGACGCGAGGAGGCTCAGGTAGGTGGCGGACGGCTTGATCCACTCGACGTCGTTCACCCGCCAGGGCGCCGTGAACGTCAGCAGGGGGACGCCCGCCCGCTCACCCGCGTGCACGAGGGTCTCGTAGCGTCCGGCGCCGAGTTCGGCCCGTCCGACGCGGACCGCCTCCGTGACGTCGAGGTCGGGGCCGGGGCCGGGCTGTCGGTACATCTCCTGAGCCGCGATGTCGGAGAACTGCCCGAGGGTCACCAGATGCGCCCGCCCCCACGCGCGGCCGGCCGCGTCCGCGTCGTAGAAGGCACGTCCGCCGGTCCATACCGGCGACTCCGTCGCGAAGTACACCGTGCCCGGCAGTTCGACGGACACCGATTCCGCCGGCATACGCGCATCGCGGGCGCCCGGGTACACCCGTGAACCGTGCGGCGGCCGTCCTCCGGCCAGGTAGTACCGCAGGCGCTCCATGCACATGTTGGAGCCGTACGACACGTACCAGACCTGTGTGAGGGGCTGCGGCTCACCCGATCCGGTCCTCACCCGCTCGAAGGAACTCACCTGTCACTCCGCGGAGACGTCGTGGCGGATCACGTACACGCTCACCGACGGCTCCGGGCCGGCGGCACCACATCCCGCCGGCCCGGAAGGCGTCACGATCCCGAAGGACGCCGAGCCGCGGCTACAGCACCGGGAGGTTCTTGCGCAGCTCGAAGGCGGTGACCTCGGAGCGGTACTCCTCCCACTCCTGCTTCTTGTTGCGGAGGAACTTGAGCGGGTGCTAGCCAACCTGCGCGTTCCCTCTGGAAACCGGCGTTGACCTGCTGTGGGACGGTCAACTTTGGTCGTTGCCGGTGGACCTTGGTTGGCGTCCCACGGCCCCCAGACGGCCCCGCACTTTGCAACTGGGGCTGTGCACTCCGCCCTGCGCGCTGCGGAGGTTGGGCCAGCGTGTGCACCTGCTAGTGACGCGAGCCACGCATTGCATGTTGTCCGATCTTGGTCCGTGGTCGTCCGTTGAAGTCCGAACCAGCCGTTCAACCCGCTGACGGACGCTCGTGGAACTGTCCGGACGTCAGCAGCCTGCGCGACGCATGAGACCGCGGCTGCGACCAGACCGCACGCTTGCCTGATCCATAGGCGGGCGCCCGCAGCCGACCCGGCTGGCGGGAGCCGTTGGCTGTCGAGAGGCACGCGGACTTCGCCGCAGATCCCTACAGACTGCGCAAAGGGCATGCCGAACGGGTAGCGATGCTGGCACACTAGTTTCCCCACGAGCCCCGATAGGGAATAGCATGAATTACCAGTGGACACGAATAATCGAAGAGGATTTCATCCCAAGTGGAGACTTTGATGAGTGGCTGAGTTGCATTAGACATAACACAGCCGCAGCATCGGACGACCCTACAGTAATAAGATGGGGCGACCTCGCGATGGGACATCTAGTCGAAGTGAGCATGAGAGTCACGGGAAATGAGTCAGATACGCGTCTCCTAACCGCCCCGCTCGAAGATGGTCGCATATTGATCGGCCTCGGCGGACACAATGAACATATCGATGAGAATGTTGCGCAAAGATGGGAAAAGATTGTAGATCTGGCGCGAAAAGCACTGGCGCAACCCCACCCGCTCCACAAATGGACAGCAATTATCGGTGAGATACCAGGGAATATTGGAAAGACCCCAATCCAGCTTCACAAGCCGGGGCGTGTTTCCTCTATGCGCCTGCGTTCCGCCGATAACTCGCTACTGGAATCAAGAGCGACTCCGCAACGCACGCTGCACGCCTGGAAGTCGGCCATGACATTCCCAATAGTCGTACACGGAAGCAGCACAGCGCACGACTGGGAGAGCGCCCAATTCAAAGCGGCTGCAGATCTATCGCTACTGACCGGCCTTCTTTCTCTGGCCTGGGATACTCATATTAGCGTTCGGGAATCTGCAGCACCCCTCCAATGGGGAGTAAGACAAGTTCCCAAAAGAATTCCGTGGACGGCAGAGGAATCTTTGCAAGCAGAGACGGACGACAAATGCGACACCGAAAACGTAGAAACGCCCACATGGCTTGAGGGTGCCTGGACAAGGATGAGCACGCGAAAGAAAATTCGCGACGCCTTGTCAATTTACATGGAGGGGTTGGAGCTTGAAGACCAACACCCAAGCCTCGCTCTCGTCTCGTTCGTCTCTGCGATTGAGGCAATATCCCTCATTCTATTCAAGGAAGAGAAGTGCGAAAACTGCAAAAACCAAATGCGAATCGCTTCCCGCTTCCGGGCTACAGTGCGCTTGGTGGCGGACGACAGCATAGCCGCTGAGCTTTCTCGGCGCGCCTACTCGGTTAGATCGCTGACGGTTCATACCGGTCGCCTCCACGGCAGCGAGGCCTCTCCGGGACTTCACGCTTTTAGAATCCTGAAACCCATTCCTGGACTAGACTTTCAATTCCGCATTGTAACAGGAATGCGGCGTGTCGCCAAAGATCTTTTGATATGGGTGCTGCGTGAAAAAATTCCGCCACGAAGAGTTCTAGAACCCACTCCGGAAGAGCGCATGGACAGCACTTAACGGTGATAGTTCGATCCTCGCTTAAACCGTCTGGCCTGTGGTGGGGGGGGGGGGGGGGGGGGCCCCCCCCCCCCCCCCCCCCCCCCCCCCCCCCACCCCCCCCCCCCCCCCCCCCCCCCCCCCCCCCCCCCCCCCCCCCCCCCCCCCCCCGGGGTCAGGCTCCGTGAATGCCTCGCGCGACGTACCTACACGAACTCGTATTGCAGTTCGTACAGATGCCCCGCTTTCGCCATCAACGTCGCCTCGATCGGGCGCTCTTTGGTGCTGTAGACCACCCGGAACGTACGCAGGATCGGGAGGTCACTCGGGAGCTGCAGGGACTCGTACTGCTCCTGCGTGGGAACGCGCGCCGATACGCGGTCGACAGTCTGGCGCGGCGGATAGCCCATCTCGGCCAGCAGGGCGGGAGTACCACCGCGGATTTTGCGGGGTTCGGCCATGGCCGTGCCGCGGGCCAACTCGGCTGGGTAGTAGGAATTGACGAGTTCGACTGGTTGACCATCCCACGACAAGATCTGTCGGCGGAGGAAGGCCGTGCCGGTCTCGCCGAGGTCCAGGGCGACGGCGACTTCGGCCGGCGGGCGCACCTCGGTCACGTCGAGAAGTTGAATGCTCCCGCGCTTGCCGCGGCTTCCAGCGACCGTGAGCCATCGGTACTGCTCCCCCGGCGCGGCAGGTTGGCCCGTGTCGGCTGGCCGTACGGTCTCCTGCCGGTGCTCCCGCACGGTCACCGCGGCCCCGGCGCGGCCGACGACAAGGCGCTCATCCTTGAGGACCTGGAGAGCCTTCTGCACGGTCGCGTTCGAGGCGTCGAACCGCTCTTTGAGCCGCTGAGTCGAGGGCAGGCTAGCGCCGGGCTCCAGGTCGCCGGACATGATCTCGTCGCGTAGATCTGCAGCGATCCGTTCGTGCAACGGCCGCCGGTCGAAAGCTTCTTCGTCAGCTTTAGGCATGTCAGCCAATCCTCAGTTCGTAGCGGAGTCGCTGTCCGGTAGCGGGGAACACAGATACGTCGACCTGAAACGGGGCGGACTCGTCTTCGGTCACCCTCGTCAGGCACAGAACTGGCTCGTCAGCCGCGAGGGCCAGAGCGCTGCGCTCCGCATCGTCCGGAACCCTCGCGTACACCTCCTCGTGCACACGCCGAGCTGTGTGCCCCATCGTCGCCAGTAGTGTGACCGCCCCACCGGGGATCTTTGCCGTCCCGGCAAGACGCGTCCCCGCAGCGATCCCCAACGGGTAGTAGGTATCGGTCAGTTCGACCGCCGCCTCCCCCAGGTACATGACTCGCCGCCGAACCACCACCGGAGTTCCTGCGGCAACACCGAGCAGGTCCGCGACCTCGGGCGGCGCGGGAACTTCACCGGCGATCACGATGCGCTGAGAGCCCTGTTCCCCCCTCGCCTTCGCCTCTTCGGTCCATGCATCACGTTGCCCGTCGTGTCGCGGCGCCACGTAGGACGCGGAAGAGCTGACCCAATCTCCGCTGGTCACGGCGGGGCCTCCTCGTTCTGGTAACGGTGAAACCTTGCTGCTTTACACAGTAAGCGCTAAGACTCCGAACTGCAGACCTTGCTACCTTTCGCGAAAGGCAGTACGGTACTCCGTAGCTCGACGGTCACGCCGAACTACGCAGGTCAAGCGCGTCTGAACGCTCCGGAAACGGATCGGGAGGGGAGCGCTCGCTGGTTGAGAACTGAAAAGTGTGCCGCTCCAGCCACCTGCTCTTGGGTGGTCGATGGGGCCGCCTCCAACCCTTCGGTTTTGGGGTTCGGGAGGCCGTCTCCAGCCCTGGCGAGGGCTTGGGAGGCTGCCCGGCGTGAGCTGGGCCGCACGTGCCGCGCGTGGATACGCGGTCCGGGCTCACCTACCTGCCCGGGGCGAGATAAGGGGCTTGTCCGCCGACCGCTTCGGGGGTGGGCAAGGGTCGCAGCCGCGTTACCCCGGCCTTCTGGCCGGCAGGGACGGCTGCGGTTACGGATCACCCGAGATCCGCACTTGCTGAGAGGAGACCCGTGATGGGTCGCCGCTTATGTACGTAGGGCGCTGCCGGTGCTGACCTGCCGGTTGCGGCCCCTTGAGTCATCTTCCGCCGACCGACCGGCCTGCCCTGCGGGGCCGCCTGGCCGGTCGGCGGTGTGCGTCGAGCACGCACGGTCCGCACCGTGCCCGGCAACGGGGCGGTGCGTGGCCGTGGCTGCTCGAACCGATCAGCCGCAACGAGGTGCGGCACCCGGGGTGCGACCCGGGTGCCGCTTCACAGGAACCACTTGGAGGCACCTGTGTTCATCATCATCGCCTTGACGGACGCTGAGCGCGAGGATTTGTCGCGCAAGAACGCGGAGGTCAACAAGCGCAGCGAGAACGGCGGTGGTCGCTGATGACCGCCACGATCATTGCCGTCATCGGGACCCTGCTGGGTTCGGTGACCGCTTATCTGTTGCAGCAGCGCGCGGCCCGCACAGAGCGGGCGGAGTCCCGAGCCGCGCAGCGGGGCCGCGACCAGCTCGGCGCGATAACCGACCTGCTGGCTGCGCTGGCCGATCACCGCAGGGCGATGTGGGTGCGCGAAGACCTGCGGCTGACCGGCGGCGCCGAGCAGCAGTACGCCGCAGCCCGCGCCGACAGTCACGTCAGCCGGTCGGCGATCACGGGGCCGCTGGCACGTGTGGCCATCCTCGCCCCGGCGCTGACCGATGTGGCCAACGCCGCGGCGCAGGCCGCGTACGCGCTGCGCAAGGCGCCGGACTGCGAAGCGCTGGACGCTCGCCGCGCCGCCGCGATCGCCGCCGCTGACCGGCTGCTCGCCGCCGCCACAGCGCTGTTCTGACCTCCCCCTCTCCGTTTCCGGGCGCCTGCCGCTGTGCCGTCAGGCGCCCGGACCTGTGCGCTTGGAGCACACCCATGGACGACTTCATCGGCCCCCACCGGGCCACCACCACAAACGACTTCCTCGAACTGGCCCTCGGCACCCCGCTGGACCTGTGGCTTGGCGAGGACAACGAGACCGACGAACAGCGGGCGGCGCGTGAGGCGGCTGCCCGCGACATCCTCGCCGACGACCCGGGCCTGTTCGACCGCACGACCGCGCTGGCCGTCGAGACGATCGGCCGCACCCGCCCCGAACTGCTCCGCCTCGCCCCCGCCGCCCGCCCGGCCGTCACCAGCCGCAGGTCCCGCCGGACCCGCGGGAAGGGAATGGCGGCATGAACCACAAGACGCACGCGCGGTTGAGGAAGGCGCTGACCGTGTTCCCGGCGGTCGCGATGACGGTCGTGTCGATGGTGCTGACGCTAGCCGTCGTGGTGATGTGGCTGGGGCAGGCGATGTCCTGGCCGGTCGCCGTGGTCGTCGGGCTGGGACTGGACGGGGGTTGGCTGGCGACGCTGGCCTATGAGCGGCGCCTTGCTGCGCAGGGCGACCACTCCCGCCCTGTGACTGCGGTCGGCTGGGGTTTCGGCACGGTGGCGACTGTTGTTCTGGTCGCGCATGCCCTGCTCGCTGAGTCCTCTGCCGGCGCGTGGCTGGCGGTGGCGTGGCTGCCGGTTGCGGCCAAGGCGCTGTGGCTGGTGCACGGGTTGTGGGAGCGCACCGCGCTCACCCCCGGGGCGTTGGAGGCGATTGCGGGTATCCAGCAGGAAGCCCGCGATGAAGCAGCCGTCGCGCGTGCGCGGCTGCGGGCCGAAGCGACCACCGAGGAGACCCGGCTCACCGCCGTGACGGAAGCCGGTGCTCGCGTCGCACGCGTCCAGGCACGCACCGCCGCGGTGTTGTCCGAAGCCTGGGCGACGCTGGACACCGCCCGTGCAGGCGAGGCCACCGGACCCGCGCTGAACAGCGTGACGACCCCCGTCACACCCGCGTCACACACCCGGTGGGAGCTCCCAGTGTGGGGGCCGGTCGCACCCGTTGCCGCAATTGAGGCGCCCGCGCTCAGCGATGCCGAGCTGGACCGCATCGTGGGCCTGCTGATGGGTGAGCAGGTACCCCCACCGTCCTACCGGGAACTGGCGGTGCGGTTCCGTGCCGCCGGACACAGCGCCTCCGAAGTCCGCCTGCGGGCCGCGTGGAAGCGCCTGACCACGACCACCGAGACCGGCTGACGGGGGTGGTTGGCGTGCGCGCGTTGTCGCTGCGGCTCCTGCTGGTCGTCCTCATTGTGCTGGTCATCCTCATCCGAAAGGCCGTCGTCGCCATGACCGACATCACCAAAGCCTCAGCCGAAGCGGTCGAAGCCGCCCGGCAGGGAGATCAGTTCGCGGTGATCCTCGCCGCAATCCAGGCCGCACAGATCATCCAGGCCCAGCAACCGGCCCACGTGTCCCCGCCGCCGGTCACCGTCCAGCAGTCCAACGGTGCCGGCGAGGCGGGCAAGTGGATGGCCATCGCGGTCGGGGGCAGCATGCTCATGGTCACCGTCGCTTTCGCCGCGGTCGCCCTGGCCATCGCCGCAGCCTGCACCGCCCTGGTCGCCCTGGTCGTCTACGGCATCTACCGCGACATCCGCGGGGGTGGCCGCCGATGATCCGCACCCACCCCAACGACCCCCCGCTGACCGGCACGGAAGCGGCAAAGGTCGCCTGGTACATCGCCCGGATGGCCAAACGCGGCCTCGCTGGTGAGGACGTCGACCAGCGCGACTTGCAGCGCAAGCTCGACAGCATCATCGACGGCGCCCGCCAGCGCGCCGAGAAGGCCGCCGCTGCGGCCGGCAAGTGACTCCGCCCCGGACCGGCCGACCTCTTGGCGGACGCACGGCCGGTCCGGGCTCCCCGCACCTCATCAGAGAGCAGGTAGCCCCAGCATGACCGAGATCATCGACCTGGATGCACACCGGCCCCGGCCGGTACCCGATCTGACGAAAACCGCCACCGCGCCCGACACGGCACCCCGCGAGGTGCTGCAAGGTGTCGTCATCCCGTCCGGCGACCCTACGGTCGCGCCCGGCAAGGCCCCTTCCCGCCCGGGTGGTTCGGGGCGGGTGCGGCGTGCCGTGGGTGTGACGCTGCACGTCGTCACGCACGACCGCACCAAGACCAGCGCCCGGACCGTCATCCGGCACGGCGCCTACGTTGCCGGTGGCGCGGGGATTTTGGCCCGCCGTGCCTGGGACGGGCGGTCTGCGGCCCGCTACGAGCGGATGATCCGCGTCAGTGAAGCAGCCGGACAGCACGAGACCGCGATGGAGTGGGAAGAGCGCGGGCGCGCGTTTCGTGCCGCGCGTCACCAGCGGCGCATGGACCTGCTGGGCGCCCCGCAGCGCGTCGCCAAGGGCGCCGCGGTCGCCACCGCGGCCGGCACCGGCGGCCTGCTCGGGCTCGGTGCGGTGCTGGCGATAGCCGAGCACGACCCGGCGCTGGTCATCGCGCCGGTGATGTTCACCATCGACATGATCCGGTGGGCCGTCGTCATCTGCACGATCGTGTGGGGTCCGGCGCTGGTCGTCGGCCCGTGGCTGGCGTTCCTCGGGTTGTGGAACACCGGGCGCCGCGGGCAGGCCGCCCCGCAGTGGGCGCTCCCGCCCGCGCAGCGCAGCACGGACGGGATGCCGATCACCCCGTCGATCGTCGTCACCGCGATGCGTGACCTGGGCATTGCTACTTTGCGCGGTGCGGTCCGGGCGATCGAGGACAACGGGGCCGCGATGCTCGGACCGATCCGGATCGCCGGATGCGGTGTCGAGGTCGACGTCACCCTGCCATCCGGCGTCTCCACGGAGGAGGTGCAGGGGCGGCGCCGCAAGCTCGCGGAGAACCTGGGCCGCCACGAGCACGAGGTGTTCGTCAGCATCCCCGTTGCCGCCCGCACGGTCCGGCTGTGGATCGCCGATTCCGGTGCGCTCGATGAGCCGATCGGCCCCTCTCCGCTGGTCATCGACCCCGAGCTGAGCGCGAATTACGCCACGGGGCGGGCGCCGTGGGGTCAGGACCTGCGCGGGGACGCCGCGCTGATCAGCCTGTTCCAGCGGCACCTGCTGATCACGGGGCTGTCCAACCAGGGCAAGACCGCGTCCCTGCGGGCGCTGGTGCTGTGGCTGGCCATGGACCCCACCGTCGAGTTCCGTATCGCCGACCTCAAGGGCATCGGCGACTGGCGGATGATGAACGGCCTTGCCACCGTACTGATCGAGGGTCCCACCGACGAGCACGTCATCGACGCGACCGACATGCTCGAAGACGGTGTTGCCGAGATGGAGCGCCGCATGATGGCCCCGGCCGGCACCACGTGGGACCCGCTGATCCTGATCGTGGACGAAGCGCAGGTGGCGTTCATGTGCCCGGCGGTCGGCGACGACAAGCGCCCGTATGGCGGGGTCAAGGCCACCTCCCGGTACTTCCAGGCCGCCCGGAAGATCCACAACCAGGGCCGTGCCGTCGACGTGCTGCTCTACCAGGGCACGCAGGACCCCACCGACCAGAACCTTCCCAAGCTCGTCCGGGAAGGCGCGCACATCCGCGCGTCCCTCGTGCTCGGCACGGAGTCGCAGGCCAGGATGGCGCTCGGTGACAAGGCCATCGACGGCGGCGCCGCCCCGCACAAGCTCCGCCAGGGCCTGGACAAGGGAACAGTCGTCGTCGCGGGCGACGGGGTGAAGCTGGCACCCGGACAGTCCTCGGTCACCATCCGCACGCACTACATCGACGGCGACCAGGCCGCCGAGATCGCCGAGCGCGCCAAGGCCCGCCGTGACGGCGTCACCACGAAGACCGCGGTGGACAACAGCGCAAGCGCCGATGCCCTGGCCGACATCGCTGCCGTCCTCGGCAGCGCCGACCGGATGCGCACGCAGGAAGTCCTCCACGGCCTCGCGCAGCTCAACCCGCGCGAGTACCGCGCCTGGGCCTTTACCGATCTGCGTGACGTCCTCGACCCCGTCGGGGCGGTCCGCAAGTCAGACGGGCGGATGGTGGTCGACCGCGCCAAGCTCCGGGACGCCCTCGCCCAACGGGACACCGAGACTCCCGAATCGTGACTGTCCGTACAGGGAGGCGGCCAGGGAGGCAGGGAGTTCTCCCTGACCGCCTCCCTGACCCCGCCTCCCTGACCTGACCAGCACCAACCCGCGCACAGGGAGTCAGGGAGGCAACCCCCTGAGACCTGCGGAAACCCCCGGAAACACCATCCCTGGGGACACCCCTGCCTCCCTCCCTGCACACACAGTAACCAGCACGGCCACCACCCAATGGAAGGGGAAACGCCCGTGGCCGCACTGCCCGTCTACCGCTACCGCCTCGCCCCACACGGACTCATGACCCGCCGACAGCTCCACGCCAAGGGCCTGTCCGCGTACAGCGCGGCCGTGGTCGGCGAGATCCGCTGGCGCCGCGGACGCCGCGTCGCCTACCTCTACGACCCGGCCACCGCCCGTCCGCTGCGCCCGATGACGGCGGGCCGGTGGCGCTCGCACGCCGCGATGATGCGCGCGCGCCGCACCTGCCCCACCTGCCGGACCGACCGCGGATACGTCATCTCCGCCTCGCTCGGCTGCTGCTGGCCCTGCGCCGACTCAACCGGAGATACCTGATGGCCCGCTCCCCGAACACCCTCACGGTCAACTTGCCCGTCACCGGCAAGCCCGAGGTATTCGACTGGCTCGGCCGCAAGGTCTTCGTCAGTCCGCGCGCCGTGACGCTCACCTACTGGCTCGACCGCGACGGCGCTGTCTCCGCCGATGTCACCGGACCCGCCCGGCCCGCCCCCGGCATCAACGCCTTCCACGCGGAGATGACGGTCGGCTTCGACCCCGAGCGGCCCGAGCACTGGCCCGACTGGCTACGTGACCTCGCCCGCGCCCACACACCCCACGGCCTCACCTGAGCTACCCGGGGCGACCGCCCGATCTCGCCAAAGACACGCGGTCGCCCCGGCTCACCCGAATCCCCGAAGGAACCGGAGGACTCCCAGCATGATCGATGCCACGTGCCCTGCGCTGCTGTCCGCAGCGCTCGTCGCCGCCGAACGCGGCTGGCCCGTCATCCCGCTACGCCCCGGGCACAAATACCCCGCCCTGCACGGCGAAGACACCTGCCCCCGCAACGGCGACTGCACCGCCGGGCATCGCAAGTTCGAGCAGCGCGCCACCACCGACCCGGCCCGCATCCGGCGCTGCTGGTCACATGGCCCGTACAACGTGGGCATCGCCACCGGCCCCGCCGGACTTCTCGTGGTCGACCTCGACACCCTCAAGCCCAAGGACAAGAAGGGGACGCCTGACGGCGAGACATCCTTCCTGGCGCTCTGCGAGCGCGCCGGACAGGCCGCCCCCACCACCCGCCGCATCCGGACCCCCAGCGGCGGACAGCACATGTACTTCACCGCTCCGCCCGGCGTCCGGCTCGGCAGCACCGCCGGAACCCTCGCACCCAAGATCGACACCCGCGCATGGGGCGGACAAGTCGTCGCCCCCGGAAGCCGAACTCCTCAGGGCGCGTATGCGGTCCTGGACGACTCCCCCATTGCAAAGCTACCCGAATGGCTCCAAACCGCCCTGACGGTCCCACAGAAGCCCACCACGGCACCGATCCGGACCATGCCCGCCCGCAACGCCGGTCGGCTCGCCGACATCGTGCTCGAACGGGAAACCGCGGCCGTCGCGGCAACCAGCGAAGGCGGCAGGAACACCGAACTGCTGCGCGCCGTACGGGCCGTGGGCAGGTTCGTGGCATGGGGAGACCTTGACCGCGCCACCGTAGAGCAGGCTTTTCAGGGCGGGGGCGAATCGGCTGGACTGCCGGCGTCCGAGTGCCGCGTCACCATCCGATCCGCCCTGAACTGGTCAATCCGCACCGCCAGGCCCCGGGAAACAGCATGAGCGCCCAACCCCGCGCGCGCCTGAAAAGCCATGCGCCCGCTCCCGACCAGGCCAACCCCGCCAAACCAGCCCCGGTCACCGCGGCGAGTAGCGCGCCGAAAGTCGTCACCCGACAGGGCGCCCTTTCAGCCGTTCGCCCTGACCCGCACCTGGTCACCATCACCGGCATCCTGCCGGGCTTGCAAGTCCACCTCACAGGTACCCCGGTCGCGGACTGGCTCTGCCGATGCGGCCACCACGAACGCGCCACCGGCCGCGCTGCCGTCATCGAACTGACCATTCGCGCCCGGGTCGGCACCTGCCCCCACACCACCACCGTCACCGTTCCCACCGCCGAAAGGAGGCAGGCCGCATGAGCGAGAACGGTGCTGCCCTGCTGGACGAGATCGAGGCGTTTCACCGGCGCTTCAACGTCTTCCCCAACCAGGCCGCCTACGTCGCAGTGACGCTGTGGGACGCGCACGCGCACCTGCTGGACTGCTTCGACTCCACTCCCCGGCTCGCGTTCCTCTCCCCCGAGCCCGGCTCGGGCAAGTCCCGCGCGCTGGAGATCGTAGAGACTCTGGTGCCACAGCCGATGGTCGCGGTCAACGCCAGCCCCGCCGCTCTTTTCCGCGCCGTGTCCGGTCTGGAAGGTCGGCCGACGATCCTCTTTGACGAGATCGACACCGTTTTCGGTCCCAAGGCTGGGGACAACGAGGAACTTCGCGGATTCCTCAACGCAGGTCACCGCCGCTCCGGTGTCACTTACCGGTGCGTCGGCGACGGCTCCAACCAGACCGTGCAGCCTTTCCCATCCTACTGCGCCGTGGCGATGGCCGGTCTCGGCTCGCTGCCGGACACGATCCTGACCCGCTCGGTCATTATCCGCATGCGCAGGCGTGCCCCCAATGAGAAGGTGCAGCCGTTCAGGCAGCGCATCCACGAGAGCGAAGGTCACGGCCTGCGCGACCGTCTCGCCCGCTGGGCCGACTCCGCGCGGAAGGCGGTGGAGGGCACCTGGCCGCAGCTCCCCGAAGGGGTCACGGACCGCCCGGCAGACGTGTGGGAGCCCCTGCTTGCCGTTGCCGATGCTGCGGGCGGCGCTTGGCCCGTCCGGGCGCGCGCCGCGTGCCTGGAACTCGTCAATGCGGCCCAGGACGACGACGAAGCTTCGCTCGGAATCCGGCTGCTGACCGACCTGCGAGACGCGGTGTTCTGCGGTGCCGACCGGATGTCCACCGCGGTCATCCTCGAAGTCCTCAACGGCATGGACGACGCACCTTGGATCGATTACCAGGGCAAGCCGTTCACCCCGCGGGCACTGTCGAGGATGCTCAGCCTTTACATGACCGGCGCCAACAAGCCGGTCAAGCCGCGTGCCATCCGCACCGCCGCCGGCACGCCGCGGGGGTACTACGCCGACGACCTCGCCGACGCGTGGACGCGCTACTGCCCCCCGACCCCCCAGAAGTCCGCAACATCCGCAACGTCCGCAACAGACCAGGTCAGCGGGGGTGAATCAGTTGCGGAACCCCTCCCCGGCATCCGCAACACCGCCGACCTTCCCGCAACACCCCACCGCACCGCGTAGCGGTACTCATCCGCAACAGCCAACGTATCCGCAACACCGAAGGCCCCTCTGACCTGCGGTGTTGCGGACGTTGCGCTTGTTGCGGATCTGGAAGGCAAGAGGCCCCCCGACCGGAGGCACCCGTGTCCGCACTCCCCGATCGCTTCCTCACCCCCGAAGACCTGACCGAACTCCTACGTCTGCCGAGCGTCGAAACGCTCTACACCTGGCGCAAAAAGCGCACCGGCCCGCCCGCATTCCGGGTCGGTCGCCACCTGCGCTACGACCCCGATGCGGTAAGCGCCTGGGTCACTCAACAGACCGAAGCCGCCTGACCAAGCCCACCCGAACCGAATCAACCGCGGCCGGTGGCGAGCAGCCTGCTCGCCACCGGCCGCAGCCATGCCCGCAAGGAGAGTCGCCCACCATGGCAGGCCACATCCAAGACCGCTGGTACAAGACAGAGACCAGCAAGGACGGCAAGACCACACGCGTCAAATCGGACCGCTACGGCAGCGGGATGCGCTATCGCGCCCGCTACATCGGCCCGGACGGCACCGAGAAGTCCAAGAGCTTCCCCGACCGACAGAAGCGACTCGCCGAACAATGGCTCACACACATCGAGGCCGACATGTCCCGAGGCCAGTACATCGACCCCTCTGCCGGCCGCATCACCTTCCAGCAGTATGGGGAGAAGTGGCTGGCGAGCCAGACGACCGACGCGACGACCCGGACGTCGGTAACGACACAGCTCAAGCTGCACGCCTTCCCGTACATCGGGACGCGCCCGCTGGGATCGTTCCAGCCGTCGCACATCCGCGAATGGATCAGTGATCTGGAGAAGGTGCTGCCCGTCTCCTCCTACCGCCGGGTCATCTTCTCCAGCGTGTCATCGGTGTTCACCGCGGCCGTGGACGACAAGCACTTGAACGCCAATCCCTGCCGCGCCCGCTCGGTACGGGCTCCCAGGTCCATGCCGCCACGCTTGCAGCCGTGGACCGCGGGCCGTGTCTTCGCCGTGCGGGCCGCTCTGCCGGAGCGATTCCGGGCGATGGTGGACGTCGGCGGGGGCTGCGGCCTGCGGCAAGGTGAAATCTTCGGCTTGGCCGATGACGCGGTGAACTACGAAACCGGCTGGGTGCACGTCGGCTGCCAAATCAAGGTGGCGAATGGGCACCTGGTATTCGGCCTGCCCAAGCGCGGGAAAGAGCGGGATGTGCCGCTGCCGGAACGGGTCGCCCAGCGGCTCAAGCTGCACAGCGAATCCTGCCCGCCCGTGGAAGTAACGCTCCCCTGGCTTCTGCCGGATGGGCCGCCCGTGACAAAGCGGCTGCTGTTCACCCGGGCGGACGGCGGCGCCGTACGGCGGACTGACTTCAACACGCGGGTGTGGAAACCCGCCCTCGCCGCCGCTGGCGTCATCAAGGACGCGGAAGAAGGCAAGCGGCACCCGGCGTCAAGGGAAGACGGCATGCACGCCCTGCGGCACTTCTACGCGTCCGTGCTGCTGGCATCCGGGGAGAACATCAAGGCCCTCAGCCACTACCTCGGCCACGACGACCCCGGCTTCACCCTGCGGGTCTACACGCACCTGATGCCCAGCAGTGACGGACGTGCCCGCCGGGCCGTGGACGGCATGTACCGGGCCGCCGATCCCACACCGGACGGCCCAGAGACGGCCCAGGAGGGGTGAGACGGCTCCGGGCCAGCGGCACTGTGCCGCTGGCCCGGATCGTCGGTACCGCCCGAGAGGGCGTCTGACCTGCGGTTACAGCACCGGGAGGTTCTTGCGCAGCTCGAAAGCCGTGACCTCGGAGCGGTATTCCTCCCACTCCTGCTTCTTGTTGCGGAGGAAGAAGTCGAAGACGTGCTCGCCCAGGGTCTCGGCGACCAGTTCGCTGCGCTGCATCAGGTCGATGGCCTCGCCGAGGTTCTGCGGGAGGGGCTCGATGCCCAGTGCGCGGCGTTCGGAGTCGGACAGGGCCCATACGTCGTCGTCGGCGCCGGCCGGGAGCTCGTAGCCGTCCTGGATGCCCTTCATACCGGCGGCCAGCAGGACGGCGTAGGACAGGTAGGGGTTGGCGCCCGAGTCGAGGGAGCGGACCTCGACACGGGTCGAGCCGGTCTTGCCGGGCTTGTACATCGGGACCCGGATGAGGGCCGAGCGGTTGTTGTGGCCCCAGCAGATGTACGAGGGGGCCTCGCCGCCGGCGCCTGCGGTGCGCTGGGAGCCGCCCCAGATCCGCTTGTAGGAGTTGACCCACTGGTTGGTCACCGCGGAGATCTCGCCGGCGTGCCGCAGCAGGCCCGCGATGAAGGACCGGCCGACCTTGGAGAGCTGGAATTCCGCGCCGGACTCGTAGAAGGCGTTGCGGTCGCCCTCGAAGAGCGAGAGGTGCGTGTGCATGCCGGAGCCGGGGAATTCGGAGAACGGCTTGGGCATGAAGGTGGCGTGCACGCCCTGCTCCAGGGCGACCTGCTTCATGACCAGCCGGAAGGTCATCACGTTGTCGGCGGTCGACAGCGCGTCGGCGTACCGCAGGTCGATCTCCTGCTGGCCGGGGGCGCCCTCGTGGTGGGAGAACTCCACCGAGATGCCCATGGACTCCAGCATGGTGATGGCCTGGCGGCGGAAGTCCATGCCGATGTTCTGCGGGGTGTGGTCGAAGTAGCCGGAATTGTCGGCGGGGGTGGGGCGGCCGCCGTCCAGCGGCTTGTCCTTGAGCAGGTAGAACTCGATCTCGGGGTGCGTGTAGAAGGTGAAGCCGAGGTCGGAGGTCTTGGCCAGGGCGCGCTTGAGCACGTAGCGCGGGTCGGCGTAGGACGGGGAGCCGTCGGGCATCAGGATGTCGCAGAACATCCGGGCCGTTCCGGGGCCCTCCGCGCGCCAGGGCAGGATCTGGAAGGTGCCGGGGTCGGGCTTGGCGATCATGTCCGATTCGTACACCCGGGCGAAGCCCTCGATGGCGGAGCCGTCGAAGCCGATACCCTCGTCGAACGCCTGTTCAAGCTCCGCGGGGGCGACAGCGACCGACTTGAGATAGCCGAGTACGTCGGTGAACCACAGCCGGACGAAGCGGATGTCCCGCTCCTCAAGGGTGCGGAGAACGAACTCCTGCTGCTTATCCATATCCATCCATCCTCGCCGGTCAGGCACCGCTCCCCCGCCTGGTCCGGGTGGGGAATCATGAGCATTGCATCACACCGTTTCGGGTGGGTTGCAGCCGCGGCTCACCCCCATAGTGCCCGCCGGGGCCCCTCAGCCGAAGGTGTCGATGGCGGCGATCTTCCACGTACCGTCCTGGCGGACGGCGTCCACCGCGAACATGGCGGCGGCGTACGTGCTGCCCGCGCCCGCCTTCGCGGTGCTGGTGTTGCGCTGGTCGGCGAAGACCAGGACGTGCGCCCGGCCGCCGTCGACCGTCTCGACCCCGGTGTCGGTGACGGTGGTGGTCAGCACCAGCTTCTGCGCCGGGGCCTGGGCGCGCACCTCGGCGAGCATGCTCGCGTACTGCTGTACGGCCTTTCCGGTGAGCAGCCGCTTGGCGGCGGCGTCGGTACGGGCGGTGTCGGCGTAGTCGTAGGAGAAGACCGCGTTCACGGCCTCGGCGATCATGCCCTTGATCGCGCTGGTGCGGGCGGTGTCGGTCAGCGCGGTGTTGTGGGCGGCGACCGAGCCGTGCAGCGCCGAGGCCCGGTTCGCGGCGACCGCCGCGAAGCCGCCGAGCAGCACGGTCAGGACGGCCAGCAGGGTGACGGCGACCGGCAGCGGCCTGCTGGCCGCACGGGCCGGTGGAGAGGCGGCACGGGCCGGTGCGGCGGCGTCGGCCTCCGGACGCCGGATACGGGTACGCGCCTGGGCCGCCGCCGGGCCGGAGACCGTACGCTCCTCCGCCGCCGCGGACACCGCGGCCAGCCTGCGCTGCCGGTTGATCAGATGACGGGTGGTCGACATGGTGCGTCGGTCCTCTCGCGTACGGCGTCAGTGGCTCGCGGTGGGCTGCGGGGTGGTGGGCGCCGCCGTGGCGGCGGGGTCGGGGGCGCTGTCGCCCATCGGGGCCTGGCCCAGCGCGCTGAGCTTCCAGCCGTCCGCGGTCCTGGTCAGCTCGCCGAGCAGCCGGCTCTCCTTCACCGCGGGCTTGGCCTTCGGCGCCTGGACGGTGATCCGCAGCGCGACCATCACGCTGGCCTTGCCGGTCCTGGTGTCCAGCTCGGTGACCGCCCCGGACAGCACCTTGGCGGTGCTGACCGTCCGGGCCTGCTGCACCTGCTCGGCGAAGCCGGTCCTGCCCTGGGTGAGCTGGGTGTGCAGGTCGCCGGTGGTGGAGGACTCCCAGATGTCCAGGCCGTGGTCCAGGTCGTTGTGGTCCAGGGTGTTGAGGTTCTGCACGGCCTGCTCGCCCGCGGCCAGTACGGTGTCGCGGTTGCGGGCGAAGGCGGCGTCGCCGTCGTGGGCGGCGTCGTACCAGGACCAGCCGCTGAGCGCCGCGGCGACGGCGGCGGCCAGCGCCAGGGTGAGCGCCACCGCCAGCAGCGGGCGTCGCGGGGCGCGCGGGCGCAGCCGGGCTGCGGTGGTGCGGAAGTGCGGCATGCGGGCCATCCGGGTTTCTCCTAGCGGGCCTTGAGATCGCTGATGCGCCAGTGGCCGCCGACCAGGTGGGCGGTGACCGAGAGCTGGGCCGCCGCGCTGGTGGCGGTGGCGCCCGCGCGCTGGGCGGTCTGGTCGAGGAAGACCAGCAGCCGGGCGTGGTCGCCGGTGAGCGAGACGACGCCGGCCCGCACCACCCGGGTGCCCAGGGTCAGTTGCTGGTCGGCTACCTGCTGCCTGATCTGGGCGAAGAGCTGCTGGTACTGCTGGGCCGCCGCGCCCTCCAGTACGTCGCGGGCGGCCTGGGCGGTGGACTGGGTGTCCTCGGGGGTGTAGGCGAGGATCCGGCTGAGCGCGTCGCTGACGTCGCCGGTGAGCCGGCTGGTGGCGTCGGTGTCGGTGAGCGCGTGGTTGCGTGCCGCGGCCGGGTCCTTCAACCGGTGGGCCGCGTAGCCGAATCCGCCGCCGGCCAGCAGCAGCGCGGCGATCACGGCGGCGGCGGCCACCCGCCGCGGGTTGCTCCGCACGGCGCGGGTCCACCCGGCCCGGGGACGCCACCGGCGGGCGGCGCGCTCGTCGTCGGGGTCGCCTGTGACCGTACCGTCGGCGCCGGCGGTGTGCCCGTCGTCGGAACCGCCCCCGTCCGCCCCGGCCGGACCACCGCCCCCGGAAGCGGCTCCCGCGGGCGGCGCCCCGGAGGCGTCCGGCGCGGGACCGGCCGCCGCGGCCTCCCCGGAGGCGTCCGGCGCCAGGGGCGGAACGGCGGTGTCCGCGTCGTCCGCGTCGTCCGCGGAAGTGTCCGGCGCGGTGTGCTCGGTCGTCTTCACCTTGCGTCCTTCCTCGGCTCTCAACTCGCCCCGACCGGTACCGCGGTGAGCGCGGCGAGCTTCCAGCCGTCCGCGGTGCGCGACAGGCCCGCCTCGAAGCGCTTGCGGTCGGTGGTGGCCGTGCCCGTGGCCGGAGTGACCTCGACCTGCACGGTGGCGATGAGCTTGGCCGTGCCCGCCCTGGTGTCCAGTTCGGTGACCGCCGCGTCGGTGACGGTGCCCCGGGTGGAGGTCCCCGACTGCTTGAGCGTGGCCGCGTCGGCGGTGTGCGTGCTGGCCATCCGGTCGTGCAGCGGCCCGGTGGTCACCGTGAGCCACTGGCCGAGGTCGCCGGCCGCATGGGCGGCGTCGACGGTGTTGAGCCGGGCGATGTCGTGCGTGCCGTCGGCGAGCGCGGCGTCCCGCGCCTTGCCGTAGCTCAGCGCGTCGTCGCCGCGGGTGTCGGCGTAGGACCAGGCGCCGAGCCCGCAGACGACCGCGGCCGCCGTCCAGGCAGCCACCCACCCGGCGGCCCTGCCGCGGATCGCGCGGGGCAGCCTCATGACGTCACCCCCAGCAGGCCCGCCATGGTCGAGGGGCCGCCGGGCGGCAGCGCGGGCAGGCCGAGCGCGCCGGGCAGTACGGGTCCCGCGGGAATCGAGTAGGCGGCCGTCGTGCCGGGCGACAGGACGGAGCCGGGCACCGCGGGTGTCGGCACCCCGCCGCCGTCCGGGGCGTGCGCGGAGCCGCGGACGCCGATGCCGCTGGACGCCGGGGCGGTGCAGCGGGCGGCGGTGTTGAAGGCGGTCGCGGGGGCACTGGTGTCCAGGCCGTTGCGGTAGGCCGTACCGCCGTAGCCGGAGGTGCAGGGCAACGGCGCGAAGAAGGTGGTCGCCATGCCGAAGTGCAGGCCCTTGGAGTCGACGGAGGAGGAGCCGGCGGCGACCACCGCGGGCACCTTGACCAGGAATTCCTCGATGCCCCGCTGCCGGGTCGCGGCGATGTCGGAGGTGGTGAGCAGATTGGCCAGCACCACGCTCAGCTGCGGCCCGACGTCCCGCAGCAGCGCGCTGACCTGGACGGCCGCGTCCGGCGCCGCCGTGATCAGCCGGCGCAGGTCGGCGTCGGAGGAGTTGAGCTGCGCGGCGAGCTGGTTGGCGCTGTCGGCGAAGGACTTGATGGCGGCGCCCTCGTCGGCCTGGGTGGTCAGCACGGTCTGCCCGTCGACCAGCAGCTGGGTGTCGGCGGGCAGGTTGGTGTCGGCGGCGGAGATGAACTGGCCGCTGGAGTCCAGCAGCGACTGGAGGTTGTCGGCCTGCCCGTTGAAGGCCTGGCCGAATTCGTCCACGACGGTGCGCAGCGAAGTGAGCGGTACGGAGCCGGCCAGGTCGTTGACGCTGGTCAGCAGGTTGGTGACCGGCGCCGGGATCTGCGTGGACGCCTCGTCGACCCGGGAGCCGTCGTGCAGGAAGGGGCCGTTGTCGGTGCTGGGCCGCAGGTCGATGTACTGCTCGCCGACCGCGGACAGGCTCGCGACGACGGCCTCCAGGTGTTCGGGGATGCGCGGCGCGGAGTCGTTGATCCGCAAGGAGGCCTCGACGCCGTCCGAGGTGAGCCGGATCGGCCCGACCCGGCCGACCGACACTCCGCGGTAGGTGACGTCGGAGTGCTCGAACAGGCCTCCTGCCTCCGGGAGTTCGACCTTGACGGTGTAGTAGCCGCTCAGTCCGACGTAGCGGCCGAGGTCGGCGTAGCGCACTCCGATGTAGCCGAGCACCAGGACGGCGACCAGCAGGAAGGCGATGTTCTTGACGACCGTGGTCCTGGTCAGCATCAGCGGCCCCCCGCCGTGGTGGTGACCGAGGGCAGCGGCAGCGGCAGGCCCTTGGGGATGTTGCTCTTCTTGCCCAGCGACTGCGGGGTCGGCGGGTAGGAGTTGTCCCCGGACGTGAGTACCGGGGTGAGCTGGGTGCCGGGGGCCGCGGTCAGGTCGAGGTAGACGTTAAGGTAGTCGCCCTTGACGCCGTGGAGCACCTCGTCGGTGAACGGGTAGGTGAGCAGCACCTGGAGCGAGTCGGGCAGGTCCTTGCCCGAGTCGGCGAGCCGTTGCAGGGTGGGCGCGAGGGCCTGGAGGTCGGCGACCATGTCGTCCTTGCTCTGGTTGACGGTGTTCACCGCGACGCCGGAGAGGGTGTCCAGCGCCCGCAGCATCGTGACGAGCGAGCCGCGCTGCTGGTCAAGCACCTTGAGGCCGGGGCTCAGACCGGTCAGTACGGTGCCGATCTTCTGGTCGCGTACGGCGAGGGTGGCGGACAGCTGGTTGACGCCGTCGAGCGCGTCCGTGATGTCCTGCTTGTGGGTGTCGAGGTCGGTGACCAGCGTGTCCACCTGGCTGAGCATGTCCCTGACCTGGGGCTCGTTGCCGGTCAGCGCTTTGTTCAGCTCGGTGCTGATGGTCTTGAGCTGCTGGATGCCGCCGCCGTTGAGCAGCAGCGACAGGGCGCCGAAGACCTCTTCGACCTCGGGGTTGCGGTTGGTGTGCGAGGTGGGGATGAGCGCGGCGCCGTTGAGGTGGCCGTGGGGCGGCTCGCTGGACGGCGGCGCGGACAGCTGGACGTACTTCTCGCCGAGCAGGCTGGACTGCTCCAGGTGCGCGTAGGCGTTGGCGGGCAGTTCGACCTTGCCGTTGACCTTCATGGTGACCAGCGCGGACCAGCCGTCGTCGGCCAGGTGGATCGAGGTGACCCGGCCGACGGCGACGTCGTTGACCCTCACCGAGGCCTGCGGTACGAGGTCGAGGACGTCGGCGAACTGCGCCCTGACCGTGTAGGGGTGGCTGCCGAGGTCGGCGCCGCCGGGCAGCGGGATGCTCTGCACCCCGCCGAAGGAGCAGCCGGCCAGGGTCAGGCTGAGCAGCGCGCCGAGGGCCGCGGTGGTCGTACGCCGTCGGCTCATCGCGCGGCCCCCTCGGTGGTGACGTCCCCGGCCGCGGGGAAGGGCAGCGGCAGGTGCTTCGCGGCCGGGGAGCTGGTGGACGTACCGGCGGAGGAGGAGCCGGACGCGGGGGTCGGGTTGCCGCCCATGCTCAGCTCGTTGATGTTGGCGCGGCCGTCGATGGTGTGGTGCTTCGGGTCGTACGCGTTCAGCAGGTCGTCGGCCGCCAGCGGTGCGGTGTCGAGGAGTTCGGCGAGCGAGGCGCGCTGGTCGACCAGGGTCTGGGTGATCGGGGTGAGCTTGCTGATGCTGGTGGTGAGCCGGCCGCGGTTGTCCTGGATGAAGGTCTTTACCTGGCCCAGCGCGGTGGACAGTTGCTGGAGCGCGCCGCCGAGGTCCTGTTTGTCGGCGGCCAGGAAGCCGGTGACGGTGGAGAGCTGGTCGGCCGCCGCCTTCACCTTGCCGTCGTTGTTCTTGAGCATCGTGGTGAAGGACTGGAGGTAGGACAGGGTCGCGAAGAGGTCGTCGCTGTGGCTGTTGAGGGTCTTGGATGCCTGGCCGAGCTGGTTGATGCTGTCGCCGATGGCCTTGCCGTTGCCCTGGAGGTTCTGGGCGCCGGTGTCGAGCAGTCCCGACAGGGCGCCGGTGGCGTTGGCGCCGTTCGGGCCGAGGGCGTCGCTGAGCCGCGTGATGCTGTCGTAGAGCTGGTCGATCTCGACCGGGGTGGCGGTGCGCCCGGCCGGGATGACCGCGTGGTCCTTCAGCTGCGGGCCGCCGGTGTAGGCGGGGGTGAGCTGGACGTAGCGGTCGGCGACGACGCTGGGGGCGACGACGACGGCTCCCGCGCCGGCCGGCACCTTGACGCCGTGGTCGAGGCGCAAGGTGACCTCGACCTGCTTGCCCTTGGGCTCGACCGCTTCGACGGTGCCGACCTTCACGCCCAGGATGCGCAGGTCGGAGCCCTTGTAGACGCCGACGGCACGGTCGAAGTAGGCGGTGACGTGGCGGCCGTCCGGGCCGCCGAAGGCCACGAAGCCGGCGGTGACGAGGGCCGCGGCGACCAGGACGAGGACCAGGCCGGCCGCCAGCAGCCGCCGGGAGACCCGTACGGCGGGCAGGGCGGGCCGCGGCAGCCGCGGGCGGGGCC